>CALMWM010000094.1 GCA_937873435.1 uncultured Gallionellaceae bacterium | reverse complement strand
AATACCGGCCTGTCACGCCGGGGGTCGCGGGTTCGAGTCCCGTCCACTCCGCCAGACAAGGGCGAACTTTGGTTCGCCCTTTTTTTTGTAGATTTGGGCGGAGGCTGGTCATTCCTGCTAATCCTGCACTTGATGGTTTGTTCTTGCCGGGGGGGGGGCGATTTTATCTCTGGCGGGAAACTTTGGTTTTTATACGGATAGCTAATTATGTTGGATGTCATTCGAGAGCGTGCCCAGGGTTGGCTGGCCAAAGTCATTTTGGCTTTGATTACTGTTCCGTTCGCCTTGTGGGGCGTGGATTCATATCTTCGCCATGGCGGGGATGGCGCTATCGTCGCCAAGGTGGATGGCCAAACGATTTCCAAGCAGGAGTTCAATCTGGCTTTGCGGGATCAGAAGGAGCGTATGCGTGCCGTCATGAAGGCATCTTTCGATCCGACTTTGCTGGATAAGCCTGAAATCAGGCAGGCAATCCTCAATAATATGATAGAGCAGCGCTTGTTGGCGGGCGGGGCAGTCAAGGCTGGGCTTGTGGTTTCGGATGAGTTGTTGGTACGGTTCGTCAGCGAAATTCCCGAGTTTCAGGAGAATGGCAAGTTTTCGCAGTCGCGCTACGAGTCCTTGCTGCGCGCTCAAAGCATGACGCCGCCGGCTTTCGAGGCGCGCTTGCGGCAGAGTTTGATGATTGAACAGTTGGTTGATGGTTTGACGACTTCATCCTTGTTGTCAAATGCTGCGCTTGACAGTTTTGTTCGCATCAACGAGCAGCAGCGCGAGGTTGTTCAGGCCATGATTTATCCTGAGCAGTTCATGCCCCAGATCAAGGTGGGTATGGATGAGATTAAAGGGTATTACGAAAAGCACAAGGAAGAATTCCGCGTTCCCGAGCAGGCCAGACTCGAATATGTAGTGCTCTCGGTTGATGATCTTACTTTTCAGATGACGGCTACGGAAGATGAAATCAAGAAGTACTATGGCGAGCATGTTGCTCAGTTTCAAGAAGCGGAACAGCGTCAAGCCAGCCATATCTTGATCCCGGTTGCAGTTAAGGCGGGAGACGCTGAAAAAAAGGCGGCACGTGAGAAGGCGGAGAAGTTGTTTAAGGAGGCCAAGCAATCGCCGGGTAATTTTGCGGAATTGGCGAAGAAGAACTCGCAGGATCCCGGTTCTGCGGCTAACGGTGGCGATTTAGGTTTTTTCGCTCGCGGTGCGATGGTAAAGCCATTCGAGGATGCGGTTTTCAAAATGTCCGCTGGTGAAGTTGTGGGGCCGATACAATCTGATTTTGGTTTCCATATTATTAAATTGACAGGGGTCAAACCAGGAAAAGCCCGTACTTTGGCTGAAGCCAAGGAAGAGATCGGCTTGGAATTGCGGAAACAGAAAGCCGCCAAGCGGTTCGCAGAAATGGCGGAAACGTTCAGCAATATGGTTTATGAGCAACCGGATAGTCTGAAACCGGTTGCCGAGTCACTCAAGCTTAAAATTCAGACCAGTCCTTGGATTGGTAAAAAAGGCGGCGATGTCGCGCTGCTCAATAATGCGAAACTGTTGCAAGCTGTGTTCTCTGACGAGGGGGTGAAGCTCAAACGCAACACCGAAGCGATTGAGGTGCGTCCGAACGCGCTGGTGTCTGCGCGGATTGTCGATTTCAAACCTGCTAGTTACAAGCCGGTTGAAGAGTTGAGTGTTGAGCTCGGAGGCCGACTCCAGCGCGAGTTGGCCGATGTACAAGCGACAAAGCAGGGTGAGATGGCGTTGGCAAAGTTGAGTCAAGGCAAGGAGGTGTCCGAATTAAAATGGGGGGCGCCGATTATGATCTCCCGCCAGGCAGCGGGCACTCTGGGCGAGGCGGCGGTAGGTGCAATTTTCAAGGCCGATGCTGGCAAGCTCCCGGTGTTCACCGGTGTGCATGACACCAAGGGCGGTTATTTGCTGATCAAGGTAAATCGGGTGGTCGATTCGGGGCATCTGGACGATGCCAAAAAGAAAGGTCATGCAGAAAAACTGCGTCAGTTGTTGATGCAGGAATATTATGCGGCATATGTTGCCAGTCTTAAGCAGAAGGCAGATATTTCAATAAAAAATGATCAGTTGGAAAAGGTAGAGCACTAATGCCTGCATGGCAGCCTCGATAAAGCGCGCAGTCGAGAGGTTGCGGGCAGGGGTGCCAGAGTCAAGATGTGGTAGTGGAGTTCGGGGCCTGCATATTCCATTAAGCAGGTTTTTTTGATAGAATGAATAAGATTTTTTGATGGGCTCTCGGCCCATTTTTTATTTGTGGTGCAGGTATGGACTTGAATGGTGTGCTTGAGCCGACAATAGTCGGTTTGGGCTACGAATTGGTTGATTTGGAGCTGTCCAATCGTGGTCGCCTGATACGCTTGTTTATCGACAAGCCGAACGGGGTGACGGTGGATGATTGCGTGCTGGTAAGCAATCATGTGGGGCGCGTGCTCGCGGTTGAGTTGGATTTTGATTACGACCGGCTGGAGGTTTCCTCTCCCGGTTTGGATAGGCCGTTGAGAAAAGAGGCTGATTTTTGCCGTTTTGAAGGTGAAAAGGCGCAAATCAAGCTGCGCGTTCCCCTGGATGGTCGGAAAAGTTTTGTTGGCGTGTTGCGCGGTGTCGAGAGCGGAGTGTTGAGTCTGGAAGTGGACGGCAAACTCCTGGCGATTGATTTGTCCAATTTGGACAAAGCGCGTTTGGTACCGAATTTCTAGTTGGAGGTGGTATGAGTCGCGAGATTTTGCTGGTGGTAGATGTGATGGCGCGGGAGAAAAATGTCTCGAAGGAGGTTATTTTCAGCGCGTTGGAACTGGCTTTGGCTTCCGCCACCAAAAAACGGTTTAGTGAGGAAGTCGAAGTGCGCGTGAATGTGGATCGTGACACCGGCGAGTACGAGACCTTCCGTTGCTGGCAAGTGGTGCCGGATGACGACGTAGAGTTTCCCAATCATCAGATTGCGTTGAGCGAAGCGCAAAAGCGCGATGCCGAACTGCAACTGGAGGATTTCGTCGAAGAGCCGCTTGAGCCGGTAGAGTTCGGACGTATCGGTGCGCAGGCGGCGAAGCAGGTTATTCTGCAAAAAATCCGCGAAGCCGAACGCGAACAGATTCTCAACGATTTCCTGGATCGCCGCGAACACTTGGTGACCGGTGTGGTCAAGCGCATGGATCGCGGTAGTGCGATTATCGAATCGGGGCGCATTGAGGCGCTGTTGCCGCGCGATCAGATGATACCCAAGGAAAATTTGCGGGTGGGCGATCGTGTCCGTGCTTACCTGATGAAAATCGACCGGAATGTGCGTGGCCCTCAATTGATCCTTTCGCGCACTGCGCCGGAATTTCTGGTTAAGCTGTTTGAGTTGGAAGTGCCTGAAATCGAGGAAGGGCTGCTGGAGATCAAGGCTGCTGCACGCGATCCCGGCTTGCGCTCCAAAATCGCGGTGAAATCCAATGATCAGCGCATTGATCCGATCGGTACCTGTGTCGGTATGCGCGGCTCGCGTGTTCAGGCAGTTACCGGGGAGTTGGCCGGCGAGCGGGTGGACATCGTGCTGTGGTCTGCCGATCCCGCACAGTTTGTGATCAATGCCCTGGCGCCAGCCGAAATCAACAGCATTGTGGTGGACGAGGAAGCACATTCCATGGATGTCGTTGTCGAGGAGGAGCAGCTGGCTCAGTCCATCGGGCGTAATGGACAGAATGTCCGTTTGGCGAGCGAGCTATCCGGCTGGACCTTGAATATCCTGACCGAGGAAGACGCGCAACGCAAGAGCGAGGAAGAAACAACCGGTATCCGTACCATCTTCATGCAAAAACTGGATGTCGACGAAGAAGTGGCGGATATTCTGGTGCAGGAAGGTTTCAGTTCTCTGGAAGAGGTTGCCTATGTTCCGCTTGCTGAAATGTTGGAAATAGAATCATTTGATGAAGATACGGTAAATGAGCTTCGCAGCCGCGCGCGCAATGCGTTGCTGACGGAGGCGATTGCCAGTGAGGAGAAAATCGAAGAAGCTGCTGACGATTTGCTCCACATGGAAGGGATGGACGGCGCCACCGCCCGCCTGCTGGCGTCGAAGGGTGTAGTAACGATGGAAGATTTGGCAGATCTGGCAGTAGATGACCTGGTGGATTTGGCCGGGATGGACAGCGAGCGCGCCAAGCAGCTGATTATGACCGCACGGGCGCCGTGGTTTGCCTGATTGAGGGATAGGAGGCTGAAATGAGTCAGTTAAATGTAGCGCAATTCGCCAGCGAACTAGGGCTTGCGCCCCCGCTGTTGCTTGAACAATTAGGCGCGGCCGGCGTAAGCAAGAATTCGGTTGAAGACGTGTTGACCGAGCAGGATAAAACCCTGCTTCTGGAATATTTGCGTCGTTCACATGGTGCCCAGGAACCCAAGGGTAAAATTACCCTGACGCGTAAGGAAACTACCGAGATCAAGAAATCGGACAGTACTGGCAAGGCGCGTACCATTCAGGTTGAGGTACGAAAAAAGCGGGTGTTCGTAAAGCGCGATATTACCGAGACCCCCGTGGCTGAAGCCAAAGCGCTTGAAAATGTTCATGTGGAACCGTCGTTGCCAAGCCCAGTTGCGGAACTCAGTCATCCGTCGGCGCCAGAGCCGCAGCCCGCTACGACGCCAGTGCCCGAACCCGCGCCGATTCCCGAACCCACGCCGATTCCCGAACCGGCGTCTAATGTCGAGCCGACGCCAAAAGCCGAGCCGGCGCCAAAAGCCGAGCCGGCGCCAAGGCCAGCAACGCTCTCGGTCTTGAGCCCGGATCAAATTGCCAAGCGCGAAGAAGAAGCACGCCGTCAGGCGAGATTGATCGCGCATCAGGCTGCCGAAGTTCAAGCCAAACTGGAGTTGCAAAGAGCTCGTGGTGAAGTGCGCGAAGCCAAGGCAGAAGCGGCTCAAGCAGCACAAGCGGAAGCTGCTTTGCCGGCTAAAGTGGAAGCTGTCGCCACGCCGGCTGCAGTGGAAGGAACCCTGCACAAACCCGCCGCCAAACCGGCCGATAAGCCTTCTGACAAGAAGACTGCCAAAAAGCAGACTAAAAATACCGCTTGGGAAGACGCGCAGAAAAAACGCGGCGGAATCAAGGTGCGTGGCGCCGCTGCTCCTAGCGGCTGGCGTGGGCGCAAGGACAAGGCTCACCACAAATCGGACGAGCCGCATGGTTTTGCGCTGCCGACTGAGCCGGTGGTGCGCGAAGTGTTGGTGCCTGAGACCATCTCTGTCGCCGATTTGGCGCACAAGATGTCGGTCAAGGCAGCAGAAGTCATCAAGGTGTTGATGAAGATGGGCAGCATGGTGACGATCAACCAGGTGCTCGATCAGGAAACCGCACTGATTATCGTCGAGGAAATGGGGCATACCGCCAAGCCGGCTAAGCTCGACGACCCAGATGCCTTCCTCGAAGAACATGCTGAGCACAAGGAAGTCGAGTTAT
>CALMWM010000093.1 GCA_937873435.1 uncultured Gallionellaceae bacterium | reverse complement strand
GCTTGTCGCCACGCGGGCCGGCGGACAAATGATGCAAGCAATTTGAATGTTTTTCTTGACGCCCGTTCGCCCATGAGTAAGATAGTAACCAATTACTACCTTTTGGGGTAACAAATGGAGCAGGAAACCACGACGGCAAAGCGCCGTCTCAACGCGGGCGAACGGCAGGACGAGATTGTCCGGGTGGCGATAGAGCTGGCGGCGACGCGCGGAGTGGACACGGTGACGACCCAGGACATGGCGGATGCGATGGGGCTGACGCAAGGCGCGATATTCCGCCACTTTCCCACCAAGGACGACATCTGGGTGGCCGCGATCGGCTGGGTGCGTACCCAACTGATGGCCAGGCTGGAAAAGGCCGCCAGCCAGGGGGACCACCCGCTGGATTCGCTGGAGCGTATGTTCCACGCCCATATCGGTTTCATCGCCAAGCACCCGGCGATACCCCGCCTGATTTTCTCGGATGAGTTGCGCAACAAGAACCCGCGTTTGAAACAACTGGTACAGGAGATCGTCACCGCCTACGAGGCGAAGATCGCGGCTTTGCTGCGCGCCGCCAAGGTGCAGGGTCTGGCGCGCACCGACCTCGACGAAGAGAGCGCAGCGACGCTGTTTATCGGGATGATCCAGGGACTGGTGCTGCAATCGTCGATCTTTTCCGGCAAGCGCACACTGACCGAACAGGCGAAAAAGGTTTTTCCGGTCTACATGAACGCCGTCTGGCGTACCGATTGGTCTTTGATCTGATTTTCAACAGGAGAGCAACTATGGCAACAAGCATGAAACTTCTCGCGGGCGGCGCATTGGCGTTCGCCCTCTTCGCAACCCAGGCCGGCGCGCAGGATTCGCTTAGCAAGGAACCCGCGCGCCAGTCGATAAAACTGGATGCAGCTAGCCGGGCGCTGGTGCTGGTGGAAATGCGCCAGTTCCTGAGCGGTGTTCAGCAGATGACCGAAGCGCTGTCGCGTGACGATCTCAAGACCGTCGCCCAAGCCGCGCACGCAGTGGGGATGCACGCCGCGCACGAGGTGCCGGACGCGGTCAAGGCCCAACTACCGAAGGAATTCAAGCAAATCGGTTTCGGCGTGCATAAGGATTTCGACCAGTTGGCGCTGGATGCCAATACCCTTGGAGACGGTAAGCAAGCCATGAAACAACTGAGCGGCATCCTGCAAAAATGCGTGTCCTGCCATGCCACTTATCAACTCGATGTTGTAGCTGGACGCTGAAGAGGTGAATGAAATGATCGGCAAGCTCAAACGTTACCTGCTGCCGGCTGGCGCAGTTGCAGCGTTGCTGGGCTTCGCCTGGTTCGTGACGCAGCACGGGCCGCTGGCGCCGCAGCCGGTCGAGGTGGCGCTGGCTGAACGCGGTTCGCTGGCGCCTTCGGTGTTCGGCATCGCCACGCTGGAGGCGCGTTACGCTTACGCCATCGGCCCGACCCAGGCTGGGCGGGTGCTCCGAGTGAACGTGGATCAGGGCGACCGGGTCAGCGCCGGGCAGATATTGGGCGAGATCGACCCGGTCGATCTCGGCGCTCGTCTCGAAGGCGCAATGCTAGCTGAGCAGCGCGCCAGACAAGGCGTGTTGATCGCGGAAAACCAGTTGCTTGAAGCACAAAGCCGTCAGCGGCTGGCGGCGGCAAACGCCGAGCGCTATCGCGGACTGGCGGCGAAAGGCTTCGTCAGCCAGGAAGCGGTCGAAGTTCGGCGCGTTGATGCCGAGGTCACTCAGGCCTCAGTAGCTGGCGCTACCGCCGCAGTGCAGGCGGCGCGCCAGGATGTCGAACGCAGCGGCGCCGAACGTGCCGGGTTGCAGCGTCAGCGCGCCAATTTGCACTTGATCAGCCCGCGTTCCGGGCTGATCGTGGCACGCGAGGCCGAGCCGGGGTCGACGGTGGTGGCGGGCCAGTCAGTGTTGCGCATGGTCGATCCCGACAGTCTTTGGCTGCGGGCACGGCTCGACCAGGCGCAGGCACGCGCCATCGTTCCCGGCCAACCCGTGGAGATCGTGCTGCGCTCGCGCCAGCAGGAAAAAATCACCGGCCGGGTCGCCCGCATCGAAGCGCAAAGCGACAGCGTCACCGAGGAAAAACTGGTGAGCATCCGCTTCGATCGTCTGCCGGAAGGGCTTACGCTGGGTGAGCTGGCGGAAGTCACCATCCTGCTGCCGTCCATCGCCGACACCCTGACTTTGCCGTCTGCTGCGGTCAAGCGGGTCGGCGGGCAAACCGGCGTATGGCGACAGGTGAACGGCAAGGCGCAGTTCCAGCGGATCACAGCCGGAATCCAGACCCTGGACGGCAAGGTACGGGTGCTTTCCGGCCTGTCCGACGGCGACGAAGTGATTGTCCATAGCCCGGTGGAGTTGCAGGAAGGCGCCAGGATCGCGGTGAAATCGTGATCAATCTGGCTTACCGCGACATCTCCCACGGCCTCGGGCGCTACCTGCTGACCGGGATGGGGCTGGGCCTGCTGATAGGTGTCACCTTGACCATGGCCGGCGTTTATCGCGGCATGGTGGACGATGCGCACGCGCTGATCGACGCCAGCGGCGCGGATATCTGGGTGGTGCAGCAGCATACGCTGGGGCCTTACGCCGAACCCTCGACGCTGCATGACGATGCCTGGCGCGCCATCGCTGGCCTGCCGGGAGTGGCCGAGGTGGGCAACGTCACCTATCTCACCATGCAGGCCAACCGCGCCGGCAGCGACGTGCGGGTGATGATCGCCGGTTTCGAGCCGGGACGTTTGGGCGAGCCGCGCTTCCTGGTCGCCGGGCGACCGGTGAGCCGTTCCCACTACGAAGCGGTGGCCGACATCAAGAGCGGCTTCCGCGTGGGCGAGGTGGTGCGCATCCGCCGCCACGAGTATACCGTGGTCGGCCTGACCAAGCGCATGGTGTCCTCCGGCGGCGACCCGATGCTGTTCATCCCGCTCAAGGACGCTCAGGAGGCGCAATTCCTCAAGGACAACCCGGCCATCGTCAACGACCGCAACCGCCTCGCCGCCAACCCGCAATTCAACCGCCCCGGCGTGCCGGGCCTGCTGGAAGCGTTGCAGGCGGATCGTTCGTCAAACCGCAACGTCAATGCGGTGCTGGTGCGGGTCAGTCCGGGCAGCGATGCGCGCCGGGTGGCCGACGAAATCATGCGCTGGAAGCGCCTGACCGCCTATACCCGCGCCGACATGGAAGAGGTGCTGGTGGCCAAGCTGATCGCCACCTCGGCCAAGCAGATCGGCCTGTTTCTGGTAATTTTGGCGGTGGTCAGCGCGGCCATCGTGGCGCTGATCATCTATACGATGACGATGAGCAAGATCAAGGAAATCGCCGTGCTCAAACTGATCGGCACCAGAAACCGGGTAATCGGCGGGATGATCCTGCAACAGGCGCTGGGACTGGGCGTCGTCGGCTTCGTCGTCGGCAAGCTGGCCGCCACGCTATGGGCGCCGGTCTTCCCCAAATACGTGCTGCTGCTGCCGGGTGACGCGCTGCGCGCCTTCGCCATCACCATGATCATCTGCACCCTCGCCAGCCTGCTCGGCATCCGCGCGGCGATGAAAGTGTCGCCGGCCTCGGCGATAGGAGGTGGCTAAATTGGAACAACCGGCAATCAAGCTGGAGGGTCTGGTCAAGCGCTACGGCAGCGGCGCCGCTGCGGTGGATGCGCTGAAGGGCGTGGACATGGTGGTGTATCCCGGCGAAGTGGTGGGGCTGGTCGGCCCCAGCGGCTCGGGCAAGACCACCCTGCTGCAATGCCTGGGCGCGGTGATCGACCCGACGGCGGGACGCATCAGCCTGGGCGAGCGGGTAACGTTCGACGGCGAGTGGAAAATCCGCGACCTGCGCGAACTGCGCCGCGACAGCATCGGCTTCATGTTCCAGGCGCCTTACCTGATCCCCTTCCTCGACGTGACCGACAACATCGCCTTGCTGCCGATGCTGGCCGGCAGACCCAACGGCGAGGCGCGTAGCCGGGCGCGCGAACTGCTCGCCGCGCTGGACATGACGCACCGCGCCGACGCCCGGATTTCCCAGCTTTCCGGCGGCGAGGCGCAGCGAGTGTCGATCGCCCGCGCCCTTGCCAACAACCCGCCTATCATCCTCGCCGACGAACCCACCGCACCGCTCGACAGCAAGCGCTCGCTGGCGGTAGTCGAACTACTCAACCAACTGGCCGAGAAATACCGCACCGCGATCATCGTAGTGACCCACGACGACACCATCATCCCGACTTTCAAGCGGATCTACCACATCCGCGATGGCCGGACGCACGAGGAACAAGGGGAAGGGCGAGCGATCGAGGCATGAGCGCAAAGTAGTCCTTATTCGCTTGCCCCCTTTCTGGCACAATGACGACTTTTTTCAAGGAGAATCTCATGGCCGAAATCACTACCGCCAGCGGGCTGGTTTACGAAGACCTCAACGAAGGCGAAGGCACCGTTGCGGCAGCCGGGCAGAAGGTTTCGGTGCATTACACCGGCTGGCTGACCAACGGCACCAAATTCGATTCGAGCAAGGATCGCAACGACCCGTTCGATTTCCCGCTCGGCGCAGGACGGGTAATCCGCGGCTGGGACGAGGGTGTGCAGGGCATGCAGGTTGGCGGCGTGCGCAAGCTGACCATTCCCGCCGAACTGGGCTACGGTGCGCGCGGCGCGGGCGGGGTGATTCCGCCCAATGCCACGCTGGTGTTCGAAGTCGAACTGCTGGGGATACTCTAACCGTGGCGGAAAAAATCCGTCTGTCCAAGCTGATGTCCGAGCGCGGACTGTGCTCGCGCCGCGAGGCGGATGGGTTCATCGAACGCGGCTGGGTGCGCGTCGACGGGGTGGTGGTCAACGTGCTCGGCACCAAGGTCGATCCGTCGGCGAACGTCACGCTCGATAAGTCCGCGCAAGCCAGCCAGACACGCCAGGTCACCATCCTGCTGAACAAGCCGGTCGGCTACGTTTCCGGGCAACCGGAAAAAGGCTACAAGGCTGCGATCACGCTGATCAACGGCGACACGCGCTTTCGCGGCGACCGCAATCCGCTGCGCTTCAACCCCGGCCACTTGCGCGGCCTGGCGCCCGCCGGGCGGCTGGACATCGACTCGCAGGGCTTGCTGGTGTTCACCCAGGACGGGCGTACCGCCAAGCGCCTGATCGGCAACGATAGCGAAGTCGAGAAGGAATACCTGGTGCGGGTCTCCGGCCCGTTGAGCGAAAGAGGATTGGCGCTGCTCCAGCACGGCCTGAGCATGGACGGCGAGCAACTCAAGCCGGCGCAAGTAAGCTGGCAGAACCGCGACCAGTTGCGTTTCATCCTGAAAGAAGGCAAAAAACGCCAGATCCGCCGCATGTGCGAACTGGTCGGACTGAAAGTGGTGGGATTGAAGCGGGTGCGTATCGGGAAAGTGGTACTGGGCGAACTGCCGGAAGGATATTGGCGCTACTTGCGCGAGGGCGAGGTGTTTT
>CALMWM010000092.1 GCA_937873435.1 uncultured Gallionellaceae bacterium | reverse complement strand
TCGTGCCTATCCTTGATCTTCAGCATCTGCGGTCCGAATACGTCCCAGCGTCCGGTTTCCTGCCACAACTCGGCGGGAATTACCGCCGGCATCAGCACTTCGACTGCGCCGCTGCGGTTCATCTCCTCGCGCACGATGCCCTCGACCTTGCGCAGGATGCGTAAGCCCAACGGCATCCAGGTGTACAGACCGCTGCCGAGGCGCTTGATCAGCCCGGCGCGCAGCATCAATTTGTGACTGACCAGCTCCGCCTCGGCGGGAGCTTCCTTGAGGGTGGAAATAAAAAACCGGGAAACGCGCATGTCGAAATCTTCCGCCAATTCGAAAAACGGCAATTTTACCTGAAACAGTATAATGGCGGTTTTCTTAAAGACTATCCGCAACCATGGCACTACTCTCCCGCTGGCGCACCCATAAGGCTGTCGCCGACACCGCTTCGGTCGACGTCAGCGAACGCGACGGCGTACGCTCGCTGCATTTGGGCAGCGACACGGTGCAAAGCTCGATGCGCCTGTCCGCGCCCAACGACCTCGAACTACCCTATACCCGCAGCATGATGGCGTTCCTGCTATTCCATCCCGAGCCGAAGGACATGCTGATGATCGGGCTGGGCGGCGGCTCGCTGGCCAAGTTCGTTTACCACCGGCTGCCGGGCTGCCGCAACACCGCGCTGGAAATCAATCCGCAGGTCTTGGCGATAGCACGCACCCATTTCTTCCTGCCGCCCGACGACGAGCGCCTGGACGTGCGACTGGAGGAAGGCAGCCAATATGTCGCCACCCACCCGGCCAGCTTCGACATCATCCTGTCGGATGGCTTCGACGGGATGACGCTGGCTGAGCCGCTTTCCACCGAGCTGTTCTTCTCCGATTGCCGCCGCGCTTTGACGAAAAATGGCGTGTTTGCAATCAATCTGTGGGGCAGCGACAGGCATTTTCTGACTTATCAGCAACGCATCAACGATTGCTTCGACAATTTGACGCTGTGCCTGCCGGCGGAAAAACACGGCAATATCGTGGTCTTCGCTTTCGCCCGCAGCCAGGGCAATCCGCGCTGGGAAGAGTTGCGGGAGCGTGCCCGCACTCT
>CALMWM010000091.1 GCA_937873435.1 uncultured Gallionellaceae bacterium | reverse complement strand
AGTGCGTGGATGCCGCGCTCCAGCAGAATCCCAACCTCTTCGCCAGCCGGGCGCAGATAGCCCAGGCCGAGGCCGGTCTGGCGCAGGCGCGGGGCAGTCGGCTGCCCAAGCTCACGGTTTCGCTCAACGGCGTGCGCAGCAACGATGCCCTGAACGCCTTCGGCCTCAAGCTTTCCCAGCGCAGCGCCACCTTTGGGGACTTCGGTGCCGGTCAGTTCGATCCGACCAACCCCAATGTGCTTTCGCTCGCGCCGGAAGGTCTCAATCATCCCGCCGCCGTTACCAACTTCAATTCCCGCATCGAGGCGCAACTACCGCTCTACACCGGCGGGATGATAGAAGGCTACATCGAGCAGGCGCAGTCCTACATTCGCGCCGCGCAGCAGGGCGATCAGGCGGCGCGCCAGCAGGTGATCTTCCATGTGCTACAGGCCTACGAGGGCGTCCATGCCGCGCGCGCCTATGTCGATGTCGCCAAGCAAGGCGACATCGCCGCGGAATCCTATGTGAAGACCATAGACAACCTGCTCAAGCAGGGCGTGGTGGTGAAAAGCGACCTGCTTTCCGCGCGCATCCATCTTGAAGATGTGCGGATACAACTGGCGCAAGCCCAAAATGCCGCGGACTCCGCGCTGGAGCAGCTCCGCATGTTGCTCGGCTTGCCGCTGGCACATCCGCTCGACATCGGCCCGCGAGTAGCACCCGCGCTCCTGCCCGGCAAACCCGCCGATTTGCGCGAACAGGCGCTGAGCGCCAACCCGGGACTCAATGCGATGCGCCACCAGATGGAAGCCGCCGAGGCCAACGTGAAGGTCGCCAGGGCCGGGCTTTATCCGCAGGCGGGCTTGATGGCGCGGCAGGACTGGAACGACAAGAACGCCGGATTCGAGGCGAGCTCCTATACCGTGGGCGGGACGATCTCGTGGACGGCGTTCGACGGCGGCGTGACGCGCGGCGCGGTGGATCGCGCTGCGGCGGGCAAGGCCGAGCTGGTCGCACGCCTGCATCAGGCGGAAAGCGGCGTGGAATTCCAGGTCGGCGAGGCGAGCCGCAAATCCGCGGAAGCCGAGCGCCGCGTGGGGCTGCGCGAACTCGCGGTCGGCCACGCCGAAGAGGCCTTGAACATGGTGGAAAAGCGCTACAACAACGGTGTGACGACCATTACCGAATTGCTCGGCGCGCGCGCCCAGCTCGACAAGGCCCGCGCGGACGTGGTGGCGGCAAAATACGATCTTGCGGTGCAGCGTGCCGGGCTCCGGCTCGCCGTGGGCAACCTTGAACCAGAAATGAAGTAACGGAGTAAATCGTGATGACTGTTAAATTCCCTGTTTTGCGCGCAGCGCTGGCCGCGTCCATTGTGTTGGCGGGGCTCGCGGGCTGCAACGATAAAGCCACCGAGCAGCACAAGGCCGATGCCGGCGCCACGGTGCAGGCCACGCTCGTCACGGTTGAAAAAGCCGTGTTGCCCATCGTCGTCACTTCGCCCGGCAGCGTGATTGCCCAGCAGCAGGCGCAGATCGCCTCGCGCCTGATGGGTTTCATCCGTGAAATCAACGTCGAGGAAGGACAAAGCGTCGCCGCCGGGCAACGCCTGTTCACGGTAGACCCGACCGACATCCAGGGGCAGGTGAACATGGCGCGTGCCGGCTTGTCCCAGGCTGATGCCGCGCTGGCCGACGCCAAGAACGATTACGAACGCTTCGGCGCGCTCTACAAGGAAGAGGCCATCCCCAAGATGCAATGGGACAAGATCCGCCTCCAGTACCAGGTCAGCCAGCAGCAGGCGGCAGCGGCACATGCGGGGTACGACACCGCCGCCGCGCAGATGAGATATGCCACCGTGGTGGCGCCCTTCGCCGCGGTGGTGACCCAGAAAATGGCCCATGCCGGCGATTTGGCGGCACCCGGCCGGCCGCTGCTGGTGCTGGAAAACCCGGCCAAACTCCAGGTGCAGACCAGCGTCGCGCGCGAGGTATTTGCCCAGCTCAAGCCGGGTTCCGTGGTGGCGATCCGGGTTGACGGTCGCGACGGGGAAATCGCCGGCAAGGTGGTGAACCTGGTTCCGGCGGCCGATCCGGTCACCCACAGCCACCTGGTCAAAATCGACCTGCCCCAGGGGCATGGCCTGAATAGTGGCAGCTTCGTGCAGGTGGCGTTTCCGCTCGGCGAACGGGAGGGCATCCGCGTGCCGGTCAGCGCAGTGCTGGAACGTGCCGGGATCACCGGCGTTTTCGTGGCGGACGCCCAGGGCGTGGTGCAATATCGCATGGTGCGCACCGGCGCCGCGAGTGGCGGCAAGGTGGAAATCCAGGCCGGGCTCAATCCGGGCGAACGGGTGGTAACTTCCGCTACCGCCGCGTTGCAGAACGGCGACAAGGTGGCAGGCCAGGGGAACGGCAATGGCTGATCCGCACGAAACCCCGTCCACCCTCAACAGCGCGGGCAAGATCGCCCGGATTTTCCTGGAATCGAAAATCACCGCGATGCTGATGCTGGCGGTGACGCTAGCCGGCATGATGGCGCTGTTCGTGACGCCGCGCGAATACAACCCGCAGATCGTCGTGCCCGCCGCCAACATCATCGTCGCCAAGCCGGGCGCCAACGCCGAGGAAATCCACAACCTGGTGGTCAAGCCGCTGGAAGCGATCATGAACGCCCAGTCGGGGGTCAAGCACACTTTCGGCTACTCCGTTGCCGATTACGGCGTGGTGACGGTGCAGTTCGACGTCGGCGAGGATCAGGAAAAAAGCCTGGTCAAGCTCTACAACCAGCTGATGCAGAATATGGATCGCGTACCCGCCGGGGCGATGCAGCCGCTGGTCAAGCCGATCAACGTCGACGACGTGCCAATCATGACGCTCACCCTGAGCTCGTCCATGATGGACGATTACCAGTTGCGCCAGGTGGCGGTACGGGTGCTGGAAGAGTTGCGCAATGTGCCCGGCGTGTCCTTTACCCAGCTGGTCGGCGGCGCGCAGCGTGCGGTCAACGTGTGGATATCGCCGGCCAAACTGGCTGCGGCGGGCCTGTCGCTGGACCAGGTGGACAAGATGATCGCCGGCGCCAATGTGTCGCTGCCGGCCGGCCAGCTGGTCGACCGCAACCGCAACCAGCCGTTGCGCATGTCCGGTTTCATCGGCGACGCGCACGAGGTGGGGCGGATCATCATCGGCGCGCCGCAAGGCCGCCCGGTATTTCTCAAGGATGTCGCGACCATCGAGGACGGCGCGGCGGAAACCGATGAGCTGTCGCGCTTTGCCTACGGCCCGGCGGCCAAACAGCCGGTGCCGCGCGGCGAAGCCCCTGCGGTCACTATTGCCATCGCCAAGAAATCCGGCACCAATGCCGTGGTGGTGGCCTCGACGGTGCTCGCCAAGCTGGACGCGCTGAAACGTCAAGCCATCCCGCAGGGCGTCGAAGTGGCGGTGACCCGCGACGACGGCGCGAAGGCCAACGATGCGGTGAACACCCTGGTCGAGCACCTCGGCATCGCCATCGGTTCGGTGGTAGTGATCCTGGTGTTCTTCCTCGGCTGGCGCGAAGCGGCCATCGTCACCCTGACGGTGCCGCTGATCCTGTTCGTGGTGCTGACCGTGGGGCTGATCGCCGGCCAGACCATCAACCGCATTACCCTGTTCGCGCTGATCCTGTCGCTCGGCCTGCTGGTCGATGCCGCCATCGTGGTGGTGGAAAACATCCACCGCCACATGCACCACGGCGGCGCCCGGGATTTCAAGCAAGCCCTGGTGGAAGCCACCAACGAGATCGGCAACCCCACCAACATCGCCACCGTCGCGGTGATCCTGGCGTTCATCCCGATGGCTTTCGTCACCGGGATGATGGGGCCGTTCATGCGCCCGATCCCGTTCAACGTGCCGGTGGCGATGATCGCCTCGCTGGTGATCGCCTACATGGTGGTGCCGTGGGCGGCCAACCGCTGGCTCGCCGGCAAGGCCGCCAAATCCCTCGCGGAGCGCCCGACCCTGGAAGAAAAAGCCGCCGATCCCCAGGACCCGCTTCATCGCGCCTATGTGGCGGTGCTCACCCCCTTCATTCGCCACGCCGGGCGGCGCAATCTGTTGTTCATGCTGGTGCTGGCCTTGCTGGCGGCAGCGATGATCCAGCCCGCCTGGCAATTCGTGCGGCCCTCCGGGATGAACGGCGCGCTTTCCTCGCTGGGGGTGGAGCTCAAGATGTTGCCCAACGACAACACCAATACCTTCCTGGTGCAGGTGGATACCCCCGCCGGCACCCCGCTGGCCGAGACCGACCTGGTGGCGCGCGCGGTCGGCGCACTGCTGGCGACGACGCGCCATGTCACCGATTACCAGACTTTCCTCGGCGTCACCGCGCCGGTCGATTTCGCGGCGCTGGTGCGCGGCGACGTGCTGAAGCGCGGCGACAACCTGGCCCAGTTGCGCGTCAACCTGACCGACAAGCATCACCGTTCCGAATCCTCGCACGAGATCGTGAATGCTTTCGATGCCGCCCTGGCGCCGTTGCGCAAGGCGTTTCCGCAGGCCAGGATCAAGCTCTACGAAACCCCGCCCGGCCCGCCGGTGCAGTCGCAGATATTGGCCGAGCTTTACGGGCCGGACTACGGCAAGTTGCGCACCGCGGCGGCTGAGGTCAACAAGGCCTTCGGGGATGTCTACGGCATCGTCAACGTGGACGATTCGGTGACCGCCAGCGTGGCGAGTTTCCATCTCAAGGTGGATCGCGAGAAGGCGATACTTTCCGGGGTGGCGCCGGGCCAGGTGGCCAAGTTGCTGCACGACTACGTTTCGGGCTTTTCCATCGGCACGCTGCATGTCGACGATGCCCGCGAACCGGTGAACATCACCGTGCGCCTGCCGCGCAGCGAGCGCCAGACGCCGCAGCAGATATTGTCGATCCGCATCGCCAACATGATGGGGCAGCAGGTGCCACTATCGGCGATCGCCAGCATCGTCCCGGCTACCCAGGACAAGCCGGTCTACGACCGCGACCAGCATCCCACGGTGATGGTGGGCGGCGAGTTGCTCAAGTCCAGCCCGGTATACGCGGTGCTGGCGCTCGACAAAATGCTGGAGGGCAAGACCCTGGCGCCCGGCGTGGCCTTCAAGACCGGCAACCTGGGATTCGTCGAAACCCAGCCCGACGACGTGATGAACTATCATTTGCTATGGGGCGGCGAAATGCGCCTGACCCTGGACGTGTTCCGTGATCTGGGTTCGGCCTTCATCGTCGCGCTGGTGTTCATCTACCTGATGCTGGTGGGCTACTACAAATCCTTCATGATGCCGCTGATCGTGATGGGCGCGATCCCGCTGACCCTGGTCGGGGTATTCCCCGGCCACTGGATCACCCAGCAGGCTTTTACCGCTACCTCGATGATCGGCGTGATCGCGCTGGCCGGCATCGTGGTGCGCAATTCGCTGCTGCTGATCGACTTCATCGTCGATTACCGCAAGCGCGGCTATGCGCTGGAAGAAGCGGTGATCGAAGCTGGTGCGGTGCGTTTCCGCCCAATCATGCTGACCGCGCTGGCGATCATCCTGGGTTCGGCGATCATGATTACCGACCCGGTATTCGGCGGGCTGGCGGTTTCGCTGATCTTCGGCACCTTTGCTTCCACCGCGCTGACCCTGGTGGTGATCCCGCTGCTGTATTACTTGTGGGAGCGCCGATCCGTCGAGGTTCGCGGCGGGGCTTGATTTTTTCCGGGGGCATCCCCAATTCCAACGCTTTAAGGAGGTAACAACACAATGACCATCAACCGTATCGTTCGCATCGTCGCCGGCTTTTTCGTGCTGCTGTCGCTCGCCCTCGGCGTGCAGGCCAGCCCGCTGTTCGTCAACGCCAATTTCCTGTGGTTCACCGCCTTCGTCGGCGCCAACCTGTTCCAGAGCGGGTTCACCAATCTGTGCCCGCTGGTGACCATCCTCAAGGCGCTGGGGTTCAAGGAGAACTGCGAAAGCTGCTGAAATTAAGCTAAACTGGCGCGCTGTTGAAGTTACACAAGGAGCAGGGATTTGGAATTCGTACAAAGTAACATCTGGATGATCATCGTGGCGATTCTCGCCATGTATATGCTGGTATGGCCGCCGATCAGCCGCCAGCTTTCCGGGATCAAGGAAGTCGGCACCGTGGAAGCGATACAACTGATCAACCACAAGGATGCGGTGGTGCTCGACGTGCGCGAGGACAGCGAATACAACAGCGGGCACGTGCCGCATTCGCGCCATATCCCGCTGGGTTCGCTGGGCAAGCGCCATATCGAGCTGGAGCGCTACAAGAACCGTCCGCTGGTGGTGGTATGCCGCAGCGGCGCCCGTTCCGGCAGCGCCTGCGGCGTGCTGAAGAAATTCGGTTTCGAGGAAGTGTACAACCTGTCGGGCGGCGTCGGTGCCTGGCAGCAAGCCAACCTGCCTTTGGAGAAATGATATGCCAAATGTCACCATGTACTGCACCGCCGTTTGCCCGTACTGCGTCAATGCCGAGAAACTCCTGAACCGCAAAGGGGTGACCCAGATCGACAAGATCCGCATCGACCT
>CALMWM010000090.1 GCA_937873435.1 uncultured Gallionellaceae bacterium | reverse complement strand
GCGGCGTGGGCGTGGGGCGCGTATCTG
This sequence comes from uncultured Gallionellaceae bacterium, assembly GCA_937873435.1. Taxonomy (GTDB): domain Bacteria; phylum Pseudomonadota; class Gammaproteobacteria; order Burkholderiales; family Sulfuricellaceae; genus JAGXQV01. The sequence continues at coordinate 6,519 of CALMWM010000090.1, read as the reverse complement.
GGTGAAGCCGCCATCGAGGCCGGCATCTATCCCGATCGTGTTGAGTTGCTCTAGGCAGGGGCGGAGATGCGATGAAAGGCCACCTCACCATCTTCGTGGACGGCTACAAAACCTACCACAATCACATGCTCCACATCTTCGACGACGGCGTAGCCATCCCCGACAAGATGATTCCGCCAACGATTCATACCACCGGCACCATGGAGTGGTACGCCGACGGCTGGGCAGTGGGCGACAACAGTCGCGGACGATATTGTGCTCGGCTGAACGAAGCCAAGATCCGCCGCTTCAACGATTACGACGAAGCGGTCGAATACATCTACGCGCGCCAGCGCAAACGCAAGAATGAGCGGTTTTCCTTGGTCTACGTGGTGCCCGACGTGCGCGGCATCACTCACCATCATCGTGTGTCCTCGATGGATGAAATTATCGCCATCGATGCGCAACTCGACGTTGAGGCGCAGTCCGTTCGGGAACGACGCGCCGCTTTTTCCCAAGAGCATCCTGGACTAGCCGTGCTGGATGAGCTGTACCAGAAAACCACCGCGTTTCAGCTTTCCGAACTGCTGTACGTGATTCAGACCCGGGGACTCGATGCAGCCAAGCAGAGCTTGCCGAAAGCCACGTACTATCGCAGCCTGGACAAGCTTCGCAAGGCGGGACTGTTGCCTTAGCCTATCGTTGACCGTGTTTCCTGACTTTGGTTACCGGAAACGATATTGACTTCCGGTCCAGCCTTGTGAGTATTACGTTACCGGACACGTAATTCCAAGGGAGCCATTAACATATTGTTTTTATAAGATTGGCCGTATAAACTACAGACTATCGTTTTATACGGCCATTCTCCATGGATTTTCTCCCCCTAAGCGACCATGCCGCCCGTCAACTGATCGACTCCATCACGGTTTTCAACGAATGGCGGCGCACTGCCACCTTGGCCCGCAAGTTTGCGGGTGGCATGTACTGGAAGCGGCAGGACGCTTACGAATACCTGGTGAAAACTTCGCGGGACAATCGACAGCAGCGCCTGGGTCCCCGATCCCCTGATACGGAGCGTACTTATGCAGCTTTCGTTAAAGGCAAAGCCAACGTCGAAGCCCGTCTCAAGGATCTTAAAATCGCGTTGGGTGATGCGGAGCGGCTTAACAAGGCGCTGAAGGTAGGACGCATGCCGGCGGTGGTCGTGCAGGTTTTGCAAGCGCTCGAAGATGCTGGGCTCGGAGAACACTTTACCGTGGTCGGTACCCATGCGCTGTATGCCTATGAGACAGCAGCGGGGGTGCGCGTCGCGCCTGGAGCGCTGGCCACACAGGATGTTGATTTGCTGTGGGACGCGCGCCGCCGGGTTCGTTTCATGACCGACATCGACAAGCTCGATGCGTCCATTCTCCGGATTTTGCAGCGTGCAGATCCAACGTTCGTGCGTAAGGAATTGCAGTACGAAACGGCCATCAATGCCAAGGGTTTCGAAGTGGATTTTCTACGCCGACAGCCCGAAGGTGACGATCCGCATCCATTTCGCTTTTCAACCAATGAAGAAGACCTCTGGCCGGTACAGGCGTTGCGCGCCTCAGTGCTGACCACCGCACCACGCTTTGACCATGTGGTGGTATCCGCGACCGGGCGGATGGCCTTGATGCGCACCATTGCGCCGCAAGCCTTCGTTGCATTCAAACACTGGCTGGCCAATAAAGCGCCCAATCGTCCCGAAACCAAGAAACGCCGGGATCGAAACCAAGCGATCATCGTCCAGGAGTTGCTGGATGCGGGTTTATTGATGCCCGAATCCGGACAGCCAACCTACCGCTAGAATTTTCGGGATTCCGGTTTTGACTGTGGGTAACCACGATTTCTGTATTTATCCCGCATTTTATTCTCCGGATTTTACTGTGGGTGGCTACGCACCGGATTGAACCGGCCATTTCACTTTTTACCGCCAGCGAGCCGTCCGCGCAGTTCGGCGGTTTCTTCCCCAGCCTTCTTCGCTTCCGCCCGTGCTTCTTGCACTGCTTTTTGTGCGGTCGCCAGTTCGCGGGCCGCGCTCTCTAATCTTGCATTGCAGGCTTGCACCGCCAGGCGTTCGTTCGAAAGGGCGTCAAGGGTTTCCATCCGCACAGCGGATGCTTTTTCGCTCTGTGCCACCATTTCGTTGATATGCGCCTCGTATCTCGCGCATCTGGCTTCTTCTGATTCCAGCTTTGCGGCCAAAACCGCCGCTTGCTGCTCTGCCGCAACGCGCCCGGTCTGTTGGATCGCAAGCTCCCCCCTTAATCGCTCCAGGTCGGCTTCCAATCGTGGCATAGCTTCCAGGCGCAGTTGAGCCTTGGCAAGCTCGGTGCGCGCAAACTCGGCAGCCTGGCGATCCTGCGCTACGTCCTCGCTTGCTCTGGCAAGATCGGCTTGCACCTGGGCGAGCTTGCCGGCTAGCTCCGCCTTTTCGGATAGCGTGGCTTCCAAGGTTTCGGTTTGCGCTTCGATAGTGGCGGCTTGCCGCTCGCTTTCGGCAATCAGATCGGCTTGCGACTGCTGCGCTGACACTAGGTCGGACTCCAACCCTACGCGGGCGATGGCAACTTCCTGGGCAACAAAGTCCACCAGGTAGCGCTGAAGCTGCGCTGGCAACGTCACATCTTGGGTGGCCGGTTTGACCTGACCGGCCTGCCATACTTGCAAGAATTTGAGTACCGTCGCCATGCTGCCGGTACCCAGGTGGTCACGGATAGCGCGGGCGGTCGGCTTTATGCCACTGGCGCGGATCGCGTCGGCGGCGGCATTGACTTGCTCTTGGTTAATGCTGGATTCGCGTGCCATGTCAGTTTCTCCTTTGTAGTGACGTTATGTTACGTTATGAAGTTATGTTATGTTACGATTGTTGTCAAGCTTAATTTCCACCACTACAATCCTTTCCAAGTGTTTAATTGAGGAGCCTCATGCCATGCCCGTCAACATCCTGAATCTGCCGGGCTTACAGGTGTTGGACTTCAAGGAAACCGACACCGAGTACCACGTCAAAGCCGTGCCGGCGGCGCACTCCAAGCTCTGCCCTCATTGCGGGTTGTCGCACAGCACCATCGGCCACGGCAAACTGCCGCTGTTCGTCCGCGATCTGCCGACCCACGGCAAGCGCATGATGATCCACGTCGATGCGCCCCGATTGCTCTGTAAGCCCTGCAACAAGACCTTTACCGCCACGATCCCGGAAATCGATGCCAATCGCCTGATGACCTCGCGCCTGGTTGGCTGGATCGGGCGGCAGGCGCTCGACTACACCTTCGCTGCCATCGCCGAACAGGTCGGCATCGACGAGAAGACCGCGCGCAACGTCTTCAGCGAATATGCCGCCAAACTCCAGGCAGACTTCAAGCGCGAAACACCGGTCATCCTCGGTATAGATGAAATCTATCTGGGAACGGCACGCGGGGTCATCACCAATATCGGTGAGCGTACCGTGGTCGATATGCTGGAGAATCGCTACAAGACCACCATCCTCGCGTTCCTGCGCAGCCTTGAACACCCGGAGCGCATCACCCACTGCGGAATGGATATGTGGCGGGGCTATCGCGAGGCTGTCCAGGAAGTGCTGCCGCACGTCGCCATTGTGGTGGACAAGTATCACGTCGCCCGGATGGGCAACGAAGCGCTGGAGCGCGTCAGACGCAAGATGAAGGAGACCTTGACGCCCAGGATCAATCTCGGGTTGAAGCACGACCGCAAGCTGCTGACCAAGCGCAAACACGATCTGACCGATCACCAATACCTCATTGTCACCGGCTGGCTGAACAGTTTCTCCTTGCTGGGGACGGCGTATGATCTGAAAGAGCGGTACATGCAGATTTGGGATGTGGAAACCAAGGAGGAGGCGCTGGCCACCTATCTGAACTGGGAAGCGACGATTCCGCCTGAGTTGGCTAAGGCATTCAGACCTATCACGGTGGCATGGCGCACCTGGCGGAAGTACATCCTCAATTACTTCGACGACAAACGGGTTACCAACGCCTTCACCGAAAGCTTCAACGCCAAGATTCGTCGTGCCTACCAGAACGGTCATGGTTACAGCTTTGAGGTGTTGCGTGCCAAGATTCTCTTCTCCGATGCGTTGCAAAAACGGTCGAAAGTGCAGGAACAGGTGAAGGTGAAACGGAAACAGCGGTTCGAGGATGTGGGGATGGAGCGGATGTGTTTTGAGCTAATCGTCGCGGAGCCGGAACCCCAGTACGATGTTCGAACCGTGGTCAGGGTGACCAACCTCGGAACCGACCTACCCACATTATTGGCTGAAATTGACGGGTGGACGATTTAGCTGCCACCCACAGTCAAATCCGGATACCCGAATTTTCTTGCCTGATTGCAAAGCATGCGAGAGAGAAGACCGTCCGCACGACGGCGCCATGCCCTCAGATATCCTATCGCAACCAACATCATGGTAAGGCTTATGCCCAATATGGCAATGATTGCGGAAACCTTGGTCAATTGATACACGGCCATTTTCCTGTTGAAGGACAGATTGAAAACCTTGTGATAGCTAGGCGTGGTGAACCGTATGCGTTTCAAAGGTGATGTTCAGAACCTTACGGATTGCCGAAAAGACGGCAGATAAGCTTTCCATTGTCGGATTTCCTCGGGCTGAAAGCATGCGGTGTACACTTTTGCTTGGGCGATTGGTCGCCGTCGCAATTTGCTCAAAACCAACGGTTGCGTTAACCACATCACGCAGCAGTAAACGAGCCGCTTCAGCCTCGCCGTTGAGGAACATGTCAGTCGCTTCTCTGAGCAATGCCTCGGCAAATGCTGGGTCGGCTTTAATCCGTGCTTGCACCGTTTCTTCGGAATTCACAGTAAGTTGTCCCATACTTCTATCCTTTCTGATTTTTCTTTATGCGGGCTTTGCGGGCGTCGTATTCATCCCGTAATTCCTTGGCTTGTTTGATGTCGGATTTTTGACTGTTTTTCGTACCGCCGCCAAGCAGTATTATCAATTTGTCACCGTCTTGAATCAGGTAAATCCTGATCCCCGGCCCCCAGTCAACCCGAAACTCTTTGAGTGTCCCGTCAATGGGTTTTACGTTTCCAAGACTGCCGGCGATCATTCGGGATCGGGCGGCGGCAACCTTGGCAGCATACTCAACTGTCAAGCTGTTGAACCACTCTCTGTAATGGTTTTTACCGTCCCCGGCTAAATATTCTTCAACCTTTATCGTCATGCCTTATGGTAACGTACGGGTTACTGTTGTGCAAGTTGGTTAACCCAGCTTTTTTGCCATCTCCTCCGCTCTCGGATGGTAATACCTCATAGCCATCTGGATGGTGCGCCACCCCATCATTTTAGCTAGTTCGGTAGCAGAAAGAAGGCTAGCAAGCCTGCTTGCCGCTTCGTGGCGTAGATCATGGAACTTCATTCCTGTAAGCATCTTTGGGTCGGGGTGCTTGTCTGTAACGTTGAATGCTTCCTCATAGTGGCTTCTCGCCTTTGACAATCCTCGTGAAAAAACTCGAATAAGGTAATCCTGGCTGACCGGGAAAATGCGACCTCCTTCAATTGGACGAGGTAAGGCGGCAATTATTGCCACAGCACGGGAAGAAAGTGGTACATCGCGGGGGTCGCTGTTCTTAGTGTCGGATAAATGCGCCACGCAACGCTTGGTATCAATCTCGTGCCATTCCAAGCCAAGAATTTCTCCCTGGCGCATACCTGTTTCGACGGCAAACTGACAGCACGGAACGATGTAAATATTCCCTGGGGCGGCTTCGTGTAGGCCTTTCCAGAGGTATTCTTCCTCCCCAACAAATAATCTTCTATCGCGTTTGTTGGAGCCGCCGGGTGCCTTGATCATCTTCACTGGGTTTGCTAAGGCTTCCATACCCCACTCCCGCCTAGCCGTTTCGTAAAGTGAGGAAATCAGAGCAAGCTCTAGGCGAATCGTGTTTTCCGCTTTTCCAGCTTTCCGCATATCGTCGCGGAATTTTGCTAGATCGGCACCTCGAATTGCAGCCAGCGCACATTTTGCAAGGGGTCTATTCTTCCAGCGGTTGATGCGATCTTTCTCTCGTATGGCACCTTTTTTGCTAGGAGTTACTTCAGTTAAATATCTGTCCAGAGCTTCGGCAAGAGTGGTGCGTTCTGATTCGGCACGAGAAACGAAAATGCCTCGATCCATTTCAGTTTCGACCATGCGCGCCCACTTTTCGGCGGCTTCTCTTGTTTTGAATGTTCTGGTCTGGGCGGGATAGCCTAGTTTGCGGATTTGGGTCTCGTAGCTGATGAATTTGCCGTTTTCGCGTTTTCTGATGGTGGCCATATTTTCATGCTGTGGGATGAGTGTGGTAATAATAGTAAAATAATTCTGAAAATGGCGCCAATGCTAGGGGTTCTGGTAGACTTAAAATCCCTCGGCCTTACGGCTGTACCGGTTCGATTCCGGTTCCGGGCACCAACCCCTATATTCTTAAGTCCTAATAATCTTGTGTTGAACGGATTGATGCATAAAATCACTTTTCCGCGCGTCAGCTTGTGGTTGGTTG
>CALMWM010000089.1 GCA_937873435.1 uncultured Gallionellaceae bacterium | reverse complement strand
AAAATATTTTGCCGCCATGGCGCTGCTGTGCATGATTGCCGAGGCCGCCGCCACTCCCGAAAACGACTACCTTGCCATGCGCGAAGCTTTCCGTGCCGGCGAATCCAACCGTGTCGACAACTATGCCGCGCGCCTTAAAGGCCACGTACTGGAGCCGTTTGCCGCCTATTTGCAACTCTCGCTACGCCTCAAGGATGCCAGCCCCGAAGAGATACGCGCTTTCCTCGCGCGCAATGCCGACAGTTACCTTGCCGACCGGCTGCGCGGCGACTGGCTGCGCTTGCAGGGGAAGAATCAGGACTGGGCAGGGTTTCTCGGCGAATATCCGCAACTGGTCAACCGGGACAGCGAGATTGCCTGCTATGCCTTGCAGGCGCGTCTTGCCAATGGCGATGACAGCAATGTCCTGCCGGAAGCCCGGAAATTGTGGCTGAACAGTGCAACGGAACTGCCGGCCAGTTGCGAACCGTTGTTCGTTGCGCTGGTCAAGGGGGAGATGCTGTTCGTCAACGATGTCTGGGTGCGGTTGCGGCTGGCGCTCGAAGCCGGCAACGTTACCCTTGCCCGGAATGTCGCCCGTTACCTGCCGCCCTCGGCAGAGTTTTCGACGCAGGCGCTGGAGCAGGCGGCAGACAATCCGGTCGCCTTTCTCGACAAATTGCCGGTCGACCTGGAAAGCCGCGCCCGGCGTGAATTGACCCTGTTCGCGCTGTACCGCGTCGGCAGATCCCAGACGCAACAGACGCTGGCCTACTGGAAATCCTTGCAAGCCCGCTTCAGCCAGGAAGAGCAGGGTTATTTCTGGGGGCAACTCGCCTTGCAGGCGGCACGCCAGCAGGACCCGAGCGCTGTGGGCTGGTTTATCAAGGCCGGCAATACGCCGCTCAATGAATTGCAACTGGCCTGGAAAGTCCGTGCCGCGCTGCGCGAGCAGAACTGGCGCGAAGTGCTCGCCGCCATCAATGCGATGCCGGAAAGCGACCAGAGCCTCGCCCCATGGCGCTACTGGAAGGCGCGCGCGCTCAAGGCCGGCGGCAAAACGGCACAGGCCAATGCGATTTTCGCGCCCCTCTCGCGGGAACACCACTATTACGGCCAGCTCGCCGCCGAAGAACTAGGCGCGGCCATCGGCATCCCCGCCGAAACCTACAAGCCCGGCGAAGAAGAAATTCGCCAGATCGGCCACATCCCCACCATTCAGCGTGCGCTGATCCTGTACGACATCAACGTGCGTAGCGATGCCAACCGCGAATGGAACTGGGCGACGAAAGACTTCGACGACAAGCAGTTGCTGGCCGCCGCCGAACTGGCCAAGCGCCACGACTGGCTGGATCGTGCCATCAATACCGCCAACAAGACCGTCCGCCTGCATGATTTCAGCTTGCGCTTCCCGGCGCCGCACCGCGACGTGATGCAGGAGTACACCCGCCGCGTAGGATTGGACGAAGCCTGGGTCTACGGCCTGATCCGCCAGGAGAGCCGCTTCGTGCAGCAAGCCAAGTCCACCGTCGGCGCCTCCGGGCTGATGCAGCTGATGCCTGCCACCGCGCGTTGGGTAGCGAAAAAAATGGGGATGCGCGACTTCCGTCAAAGCATGGTCAACCAGCTCAACACCAACGTGGCGCTGGGCACCTATTACCTCAAATACGTGCAGGATCAGCTCGACGGGCAAGCGGTGCTGGCGACCGCCGCCTACAACGCCGGGCCGCGCCGCGCCCAGCGCTGGCGCGACGGCAAACCCCTCGAAGGCGCCATCTACGCGGAAAGCATCCCGTTTACCGAAACCCGCGGCTACGTACAAAAAGTCATGAGCAACGCGGTCTACTACGCCAACCGCTTCGGCAGCCAAGTCTATTCCTTGAAGGAAAAACTGGGCATCATTAGCCCCAGCGGGCAAAAAACCGAATGTGGCGGCGGCGGCGACGAGCGCAGCCCGGCATGTGAATAAAGGAGAATCAAATCATGGAAAAGCGCAAAATCTGTATTCTCGGCGGCCGCGGTTTTGTCGGCAGCCACCTGATCAACCGGCTCTACAAGGAAGGCCACCGGATACGTCTGCTGACGCGCAACCCCCAACTCAGCAAGCACCTGTTCGTGTTGCCGAACCTGGAGATCGTCAAGGCCGACCTGAGCGATCCCGCAACGCTGGCGCAGCAGTTCGCCGGCATGGATGCGGTCATCAACCTGTCTGGCATCCTGCACGAAAACAAAAAAGGCGACTTCGAGCGCACCCATGTCGAATTGCCGCGCAACGTAGTAAATGCTTGCCGCAGCGCCGGCGTCGGGCGGCTGCTGCACATGAGCGCGCTGGGGGCCAGCCCGGAGGGGCTGAGCAACTACCAGAAAAGCAAGGGGCGCGGCGAAGCGCTGGTGCGCGCGGCCCACAGCGACGAGCTGCGGGTCACGATCTTCCGTCCCTCGGTGATCTTCGGCCAGGGCGACAACTTTCTCAACCTCTTCGGCGAACTGCTCAAGTGGACGCCGGTCTTCCCGCTCGGCAGCGCCGAGGCGAAAATCCAGCCGGTTTTTGTCGGCGACGTGGTGCGCGCCTTTGCCGCCAGCCTCAACGATCCCGCCACCTTCGGCCAGAGTTACGAGCTGTGCGGGCCGCAGGTCTATACCCTGCAACAACTGGTGGAGTACGTCGCTGCCACGCGCGGCTACAAGCGCACGATCGTGCCGCTGGGCGAGCTGTTTTCCTTTTTCCAGGCATGGGCATTCGAGCTGATGCCGGTGAAAATGCTCACCCGCGATACTTTCAACACCCTGAAAAGCGATGCCGTCTGCAATTGCCCGTTTCCCGAGGTGTTCGGCTTCCAGCCGCTGTCCCTGGAAATCGAGGCGCCGGAAAGCCTCTCGGTGGCGCCCTCGCATCATCCCCGTTCGTTCATCGCCACCACTGAAAAGTAGCCGCGATGGAGATCTACACCGTCGGCGGGGCGGTGCGCGACGAACTGCTCGGCTTGCCGGTCAAGGATCGCGATTACGTGGTGGTCGGCGCCACCCCGGAAGAAATGGTGCAACGGGGCTACCAGCCGGTCGGCAAGGACTTCCCGGTATTCCTTCACCCCCAGACCCACGAGGAATACGCGCTGGCCCGCACCGAACGCAAGACCGCGCGCGGCTACAAGGGCTTCCAGGTGTATGCCAGCCCCGAGGTGACGCTGGAGCAGGACCTGGCGCGGCGCGACCTCACCGTCAATGCCATCGCCAAGGCTGACGACGGGCAACTGATCGACCCCCACGGCGGTCCGGCCGCCCTCGCCGCCGGCATCTTGCGCCACGCCAGCCCGGCCTTCGTCGCAG
>CALMWM010000088.1 GCA_937873435.1 uncultured Gallionellaceae bacterium | reverse complement strand
GCTTGAATTCGCTGATGTCACGGCTGATTCCGAAAATCCCCACGACTTTACGGCCACCGCTGTCGAACACCGGCCATTTGTTGGTATTGACCCAGCCTGGCTTGCCCTGCGCATCGACATAGGGGTCGGTTTTATTGAGCAAGGGCTTGCCGTCGCTGAATATCGGCAACTCTTCTTCGTAATAAATACGCGCGGTTTCCTCTGGAAAAACCTCCAGATCGTGCTTGCCGATCATATCCCGCCAGCTTTGGTGCCCGGTAATATCCGCAAGCGTCTGGCTGCAAAAACGAAAACGGCTGTTTTCGTCCTTGAAGTAAATGAAGTCCGAGGTGTTTTCCAGAAAGGTCACGAAATCCCGGTTCAAGCTTTGCAGCGCCTCTTCACTGCGCTTGCGCGCCGTAATATCGCGCGACAACACGACAAAGCGCCGGCGCTCGCCGGGCATCCCCTCCTTGGCTGCTACCGACAATTCAAACCATGCTTCGCCCTGAACGCCGGGCAAGCGGATTTGGACACCGTGAGACACCCCGTTCCCGGCAGCATCGCGAATCGCGCCCAGTACGATTTCCGCTGCTTCCGGCGGCAACACTTCGTTCACGGTGCGCCCCAGGAATTGCTCGCGTTGCATCGCCAGCGCTTCCCCTTTCTGATAGCTCATCATCTTGAGATAACGGCCATCTTCATCCAGTTCGAACAGCAGGTCGGGGATCGCGTGGAGCGTTGCCGCAAGATCGTGCGCCAGCGCTTTGACCGGGCGCCCGAAGTACCTTCCGATCCACAACGAAGCCGCTACGCCGACTACCAGCAATACGGCTACCAGCGCCACGATGAACAGGTAACCCCGCTGCAACGCAAGCATCCATGCCTGGTCGGAAAGACCGACGCGGATCACCCCGACCACCTCGTTGCCGAAGCCGCCCCGATAGGGCAGCGTAATGTCGCGAAGCAGTTCGCCGTCTACCTCCAGTTCCCGGATTTCGCGTTCCTTGCCATGCAACACGGCTTGGGCAGCGCGCATTGCCTCGCCGTCCAGAAGGCTGTCGTTCCGGGTCGGGTCGCTGTGGGCGAACACCCGGCCCTCCTTGTCCGCCACCATCAAGTAGCGGATGCCGGGCTGCTCAGCCTTGATTTCCTCCAGCAACAAGCGCGCGTGATACTTGCCCGAGAAACTGATGCGATTCACCGAACTGGCCAGAATCCGCGTGACCAGGGTGGATAGGTTGTCCTGCTCCCGCTCCATGATGCCGCGAAAGTAATAACCGCCGACCAGCAGCACGCTGGTCATCAACACCAGGATCAACCCGCCGAAAGACAAGGCGATGCGGCGATCCACATTGGCGAAGGCCAACGGGTCGCCGTGGCCGGATAGCGTATTTCTGAACATCTTATTTCACCCCGGTGACCGCTCCATCCCAGACGGGGGAGCGCGCCTTCCAGGGCTTGGTGAAGCCGGCCGGAATCGGCCCGCTCCAGCCGGGATAACGCGGCAGCGTTTCAGCGGTAATAGGAAACACCGGCACCAGCAACTGACGTGCCACCGGTTTCCCGGTGGCGATGGCATAGGCAGCCTTCATCGCCTCGGCGCCCAGCGGACCGCAAAACTGTGCCGTATCGATACGCGTGAGACGCTGCTTGCGAATATTTTCCACCGAGGTCGGATCGCCGTCGACGCTGGCTACCAGGATTTCCGTGCGTCCCGCGCGCGCCAGCACGTCCACCACGCTGAGGCCGCCGCCGTCGTTGACGGCGAAAATCGCATCGACGCTGCCTTTGGCCGGAAAATCGCGCAAAATGGCTTCTCCCGCCAGCTTGCCGCCTTGCGGATCGACCGCTTCGTAAGTCATGGAAACACTATAGGGCTGGCCGTGATCGTGCAACGCATCGAGGAAACCGTTGAGCCGTTCCACCGTCGAGGATACTCGCGGGTACTCGACCAGGATCAGGCGGATAGGTCGGTCATGCGGGAAACGGTCGGCGAGATATTCGCCGTCGAGATAGCCGGCCTGGTGATTGTCGGAAGTCACATAGGCCGCCAATTTGCCGCCGCTGATATATTGGTCGTAAGCCACCACCGGAATCCCCGCCAGGTTGGCCGCCTTTAAGGGCGCGGCCAGAGCCGCGTTGTCGGTAGGCTGAACGATGATGACATCCGGCTTGAGCCGCACCATCTCTTCCATCTGGCGTATCTGCCGCTCGATGCCGGGGGCACCGTCGCCTGCCACGCGGGGAATCAGCTCGACCCGGAGCCGACCGCGCTGCGCAGCTTCGCGGTTAATCCGCGCGGCCTCTTCCTCCAGCCCCTTGCGCATCGCCACCTGGCCCGGAATATTCATCGACCAGTAGAGCGCACCGACCCGCAGGGCCTTTTCGGCAGGCGCCGCCCATGCCGTGCCGGCAGCCAGCAGGCATACCGACAAGACGATGGAACGGATACGCAGAACGACGCAGCGGTGCAGCATGTTATGCGTAATTCCGGTGCTCAGGACTTGAGCGGGATGATATTCAGGATCGCCACCGGCTGATCCTGTTCGAGTCGTTCCGCCAGATCCAGCGCCATCGTATCGATGCCGGCAGCGGTGAAAAGATCGTCCTCGGTTTCCACCGAGGCGGAATAAAAATCGCCTTCGTCATCGACGAAAGCAATGTGGTAATGATTCATTATCTAGTCCTTATCTAGTCCTTGGATTTAAGTGAAGAAGATTAACTGGCGCTCAACATTTTTTCGAGCAGACGTTTGACCATCGCGGGTTCGAACGGCTTGTCGCAGACCCCCGACACACCCGCCTGGGCCACCGCCGCCAAGCGGCTTTCATTGCTTTCGCTCGACACCATCAGGATCGGCACCGAGCTTTGCCAACTCTGGGTGCGGATGTATTCGGTCAACTCCTTGCCGTCCATTTCCGGCATATTGTAATCCGTCACCACCAGGTCGAAATACTGCTCCTGGATGATGCCCACCGCCTCTTTGCCGTTCTCGGCCTCGGTGAAATATTGTATCCCCAGGTTTTCCAGCACCCGCCGCATGAACGCCCGCGCGCTGCGGCTGTCGTCCACCAGGAGCACCTTGATCGCCTCAAGATCGATATCGCTGGCCACATCCAGCCTCTCCTCATCCGGGTTGAGGTAATCCAGCACGGTGGACAACGCTCTCCCCAATTGCTCGACGCTGAACGGCTTGCCGAGGATGGCGCTCGCGCCGCTCTGGCGTACCGGTTCCAGGTAATTAGGCCGAGTTTCGCTGGATACCAGGACGAATGCGATATTTTTCGTCCAGCCGTCCGCGCGCATCCGCCCGACCAGATC
>CALMWM010000087.1 GCA_937873435.1 uncultured Gallionellaceae bacterium | reverse complement strand
TCGGGACGATGGTCAGCAGTTCCGGGCTCTCGCCGGAATTGGACAAGGCGATCAGCACGTCGTGCTCGGCAATCATGCCCAGGTCGCCGTGGCTGGCCTCGCCGGGATGCACGAAGAACGCCGGGGTGCCGGTGCTGGCCAGGGTCGAAGCGATTTTCCGGGCGATATGCCCGGACTTGCCCATGCCGCTGACCACCACCCTGCCTGAACATTCCAGCATCAGTTGGGTCGCATTACTAAAGCTGGAGTCCAGCCGTGAGATCAAATCCTGGATGGCCTGCGCCTCAATGGTCAACACCTGACGTGCCAGATCGAGCGCTTTCGCTGCCGATGGTTTATTTTCGTTGATATTCATAACGCCCAAGTATACTAGAAGCAGCTAAAATTCAGCCACGAATGCGCACGAATATCCCTCAAGGACGGCCTATGCCCCGGTTTTTTCGTGTAAATTCGAGGTTAACCAAGGCTTAAAGCATATCCGACCATGCACTCCACCCTCGAACTCGTCCTGATCCTGCTCACCGCCACCGTGCTGCTGGTGGCGGTGTTTCGCGGCTTGGGCTTGCCGGCGCTGCTCGCCTACCTGCTGGTAGGTATCGTGACCGGCCCACATGCCCTGGGATGGGTAGCGGGGAGCGAGGAAACCTCGTATCTCGCCGAATTCGGCGTGGTCTTCCTGATGTTCAGCATCGGCCTGGAATTCAGCCTGCAACAACTCAAGGCGATGCGCCACATCGTTTTCGGCCTGGGTGGCGCCCAGGTGCTGATCACCATGGCGCTGGTACTGGTCGGCGCCCTGGCGCTGGGCATGAACTGGCAAGCGGGGGTGGCGCTGGGCGGCATCCTCGCGATGTCCTCCACCGCCATCGTCAGCAAGCTGCTGACCGAACGGGTCGAACTGCATTCCGCGCACGGCCGCCAGATCATCGGCGTGTTGCTGTTCCAGGACTTGGCGGTCGTGCCGTTGCTGATTCTGCTGCCGGCTCTTGCCGCGCGCCAGGAAAATCTCGTGCCGGCGCTGGCGCTGGCTTTCGGCAATGCCGCGGCGGTGCTGGCGGTGCTGCTGTATTTCGGGCAAAAGCTGGTACAGCCGTGGTTTCATCAGGTGGCGCGCCACAAATCGTCCGAACTGTTCATGCTCAACGTGCTGTTCGTCACCCTCGGCCTCGCCTACCTCACCCAGCAAGCCGGACTGTCGCTGGCGCTGGGGGCCTTCATCGCCGGCATCCTGATTTCCGAAACCAAGTACCGCTACCAGGTGGAAGCCGACATCAAGCCCTTCCGCGACATGCTGCTGGGCCTGTTTTTCATCACCATCGGGATGTTGCTCGACTTGCGCGAAGTCTTCGCCAACTTCGGCTGGATCGTCCTGATGCTATCACTCCTGCTCTGCGGCAAGGCGCTGCTGGTGGCGGTGGTCAGCCGCATTTCCGGCAGCGATTTCGGCGTCGCCATCCGCGCAGGATTGGCGCTATCGCAGGCCGGCGAATTCGGTTTCGTGCTGCTGGCGCTGGCCGGCAATTTGCACCTGCTGGAAGGGCGCATCCTGCAGATCAGCCTGGCGGCGATGCTGCTGTCGATGCTGATCGCGCCGTTCCTGATCCTCCACAGCGAGCGCATCGTGCGTTTTTTCTACCGCAGCGAATGGAACGAGCACGCGCTCAAGCTCCATGAAGTGATGGTCAAGAGCGCGGCGGTAAGCCAGCACGTGATCATCTGCGGCTATGGCCGCTCCGGTCAGAACCTGGCGCGCTTTCTCGAACAAGAGGGCATCCCCTTCATCGCGCTGGATTTCGATCCGACACGGGTACAAGCCGCCTCCAGCGCCGGCGAGAACGTGGTCTACGGCGACGCCAGCCGCCGCGAAATCCTGATGGCCACCGGCTTGCGGCGCGCCAAGGCGCTGGCCATCACCTACGCCGACACCTCCTCGGCGCTGAAAATCCTCCACCACGTGCGCGAGCTGAACCCCGCGCTGCCGGTGATCGTGCGCACC
>CALMWM010000086.1 GCA_937873435.1 uncultured Gallionellaceae bacterium | reverse complement strand
CACCGCGCTGGGCATGGGCGAAGTGATTGCCAAAACGCTGGGACGCGACCTTGCAAAGTGCGCGGTATACGGCCGCGAAGGCGTGACCGGCGAGCGCGACCCTTCCACCATCGGCTTTGCCACCGTGCGCGGCGGCGATATTGTCGGCGACCACACCGTGATGTTCGCCGGCATCGGCGAGCGTGTGGAAATCACCCACAAGGCCAGCAGCCGTGCAACCTTTGCGCTGGGCGCGCTACGCGCCGCGCGCTTCCTTGCACAACAAGGCAAAGGCTTGTACGACATGCAGGATGTGCTGGGCTTACGTTGAAAGCTTTGTTGTATTAGGCTATAATTCTGCAAGTTTATGAAGCGGGATGGGTGAAAGCCTGTCCCGCTTTGCATGTCTGTCGTTCAAATTGCACCTCTTAAGGAGTTCTCGTGCCGCATAGCCGCCAGCCTGCCATTCTCGCGCTAGCCGACGGAACGGTATTTCGCGGTATTTCCATTGGCGGTTCAGGGTGTAGCGTCGGCGAGGTGGTTTTCAACACCGCCATGACCGGCTACCAGGAAATTCTCACCGATCCTTCCTATTGTCGCCAGATCGTTACCCTTACCTATCCGCATATCGGCAATACCGGCGCTAACGCCGAAGATGAGGAAGCTGGCCAGATTTTCGCCAGCGGCCTGATTATCCGCGATTTACCCGTTCTATCCAGCAACTGGCGCAGCAGCGAAGATCTGAGCGCCTACCTCGTTCGCAACAAAGTTGTCGCCATCGCCGACATCGACACCCGTCGCTTGACGCGCATCTTGCGCGAAAATGGTGCGCAGTCCGGTTGTCTGATGGCCGGCGAGATCGATGAAGCGCGCGCCCTTGAGTTGGCGCGCGGTTTTTCCGGCTTGGCCGGGATGGACCTGGCCAAGGTGGTTTCACGCACTGCGGTGGAAGTCTGGGAACAGGGTGAATGGCGCCTGGCTGGCGGCTTCAAGGTTCAGGAGCAACCGAAATTCCATGTGGTCGCCTACGACTACGGGGTCAAGCGCAATATCTTGCGGATGTTGGCCGAGCGCGGTTGCAAGGTCACCGTGCTGCCGGCGCAGACGCCGGTGGAAGAGGTTTTCAAGCTCAATCCCGACGGGGTGTTCCTCTCCAACGGGCCGGGCGACCCGGAACCGTGCGGCTACGCGATCAGCGCGATCCGGGCGGTGCTTGGCAAGGGTATTCCGACCTTCGGTATCTGCCTCGGCCACCAGTTGCTGGCGCTGGCCAGCGGCGCGAAGACGCGCAAGATGAAATTCGGTCACCACGGCGCCAATCATCCGGTGCAGGATCTGGACAGCGGCCGGGTGATGATCACCAGCCAAAACCACGGTTTTGCGGTGGACGAGGCGAGCTTGCCTGCCAATCTGCGGGTGACCCACAAGTCGCTGTTCGACGGCAGCAACCAGGGTATCGTCCGCACCGACGTGCCGGCCTTCAGCTTCCAGGGACACCCGGAAGCGAGCCCCGGGCCGCACGATGTGGATTACTTGTTCGACCGGTTTATCCGGTTGATGGAACAGAAAAAATCATGAACCGCGGAGGACGCGGAGGACGCAGAGGGAAACCTCCGCAGTTCTCCGCGTCCTCTGCGTCCTCTGCGGTGAAAAAGGTTTATGCCAAAACGTACAGACATCCATAGCATCCTGATCATCGGCGCCGGTCCCATCGTCATCGGGCAGGCCTGCGAATTCGATTATTCCGGGGCGCAAGCCTGCAAGGCGTTGCGCGAGGAAGGCTACAAGGTCATCCTGGTAAACTCCAATCCGGCCACCATCATGACCGACCCGGATATGGCCGACGTAACCTACATCGAGCCGATAACCTGGAAGATGGTCGAGAAAATCATCGAGAAGGAACGCCCGGACGCGCTGTTGCCCACCATGGGGGGGCAGACCGCGCTGAACTGCGCGCTCGATCTGGCCAAGCACGGCGTGCTGGAAAAATATAAGGTCGAGATGATAGGCGCATCGC
>CALMWM010000085.1 GCA_937873435.1 uncultured Gallionellaceae bacterium | reverse complement strand
TTGCCGGAGGCGGCGACCGCGAAGGCCAGCGCCACCAGGTGGGCGACGTTCTGCCCTTTGGCCAGGATGCCGATGGTGATCGCCAGCGCGCCGACGATGACCGTCGCGATGCGCGCCGCGCGCACCTGCTCCTGCGGCGTGACGTGGTCCTCGCGGATCACGCCGACGTACAGGTCGTGCGCCATCGCCGACGCCGCGGCGAGCACCAGCCCCGCCACCACCGCGACGATCGTCGCGAACGCGACCGCGGCCACGAAAGCGAGGAACAGGTTGCCGAGCATCGAATCCGCACCGCCGCCGACGAACTGAGCTAATAAAGGACCAGCCATGTTGCCGCCCTTGTCCACCGCGATGATCTTGGCTGCGCCGACATTCATCGCCGCGCCCATCCCGAGGAACAGGGTCAGCACGTAGAAACCGCCGATGATCGCCATTGCCCAGATCACCGATTTGCGTGCATCCTGTGCCGTCGGTACGGTGAAGAAACGCATCAGGATATGCGGCATCCCGGCAGTACCGAGCACCAGCGCCATCCCCAGGGAAATCTGGTCAATCGGGTTCTTCAGGAACAGGCCCGGCTCAAGGAAGCGCTGACCGAGTTCTTCCGGCGTCATGTTGGTCGCGGCATCGCCGACCAGCTTGGCGACTTGGGCTTGCACCTTGGGATCTGCCACCACCGCGCTGAGGAAGCCGGGCAGCGAGAAGCCGTATTGGCCCCAGGTAAACAGCACCAGAATAATCGATGCGGCCACCAGCAGCACGGCCTTGATGATCTGCACCCAGGTAGTCGCTTTCATGCCGCCGAACACCACGTAAGACAGCATCAGGATACCCACGCCGATCACCGAAATTTCATAGTCGATACCGATCAGGGTCTTGATCAGCACGCCGCCGCCGACCATTTGCGCGGTCAGGTAGAAAGTCGACACGGTGATGGTAGACAATGCCGCCACGACTTTGGCTTTTTTGGGGTCGTTGCGGAAAGCCAGCACGTCGCCCAAAGTATACTTGCCGATGTTACGGCACGGCTCGGCAATCACCAGCAATACGGTGATGTATGCCACCAGCCAGCCCACCGAATACATGAAGCCGTCATAACCGTACAGTGAGATCAGACCGGCAATCCCCAGGAAGGATGCGGCAGACAGGTAGTCACCGGCAATCGCCCAGCCGTTCTGAATACCGGTCACGGAACGGCCGGCCGCGTAGAACTCGGAAGTGGTATGGGTTTGGCGCGCCGCCACGTAGGTCACGTACATGGTCACGGCGATGATCGCGCCGAATACGGCGAAGGTCATCCATTTATACTTGTCTTCCACCGCGCCATCGGCGCCGAACGCCGCCGCGCTCAACAGGAACGCCGCCAGTCCGAGACCTGCCGGCCAGTATTTTTGCAAGGTTTTCATCGTTACTTCGCCCCCATATTATGTGCATCCTTGATGATTGCCGCTGCCATCGCATCGAACTCGGCATTGGCACGCTTGGCGTACACCGCAGCGATGACCCAGGCGACAACGAATTCCGACAAGGCGAACAGAATCCCGAAGTTGACTACTCCCCACACTTTCACCTTGAACAGGTCGGTAAAATAAGCGGCCCCGATCGGCAGCAGGAAATAGTAAATCACCGAAAAAATCATCAGCCCCCACAGGAAGCTGGTTTTCTTGCGGTGTAATTCCTGGAACCGTGGATCCGCATCGATAGCGGCCCAGTTCATTTCTGGTTTTGACATTTCACACCCTCCATTTAAAATTGCCCGAAGTGTTGTTCCCCCTTAGTAAGGAGATACACTGCGCACAGTACTTTCACTTCCTTACGCGAAACTTACTGGGTCACACCTTCAGGTCACACATCTTATATAAGGGTTCTCGCTTTGCGCATCCTGATAGTCGAAGACGACGAAGTTCTGGCCGACGGACTTTGCCAATCCATGCACTCGTCCGGCCATGCAGTCGACTGCGTCGGCAACGGCAAGGACGCCGTACACATCGTGCAAGGCGAACATTACGACCTGGTCGTGCTCGATCTGGGGCTGCCCAAGCTCGACGGCTTTTCCGTGTTGCGCCTGCTGCGCGCGTACAACCGGAACGTGCCGGTGATCATTCTGACCGCGCGGGACGGCGTGGAAGAGCGCGTCAAGGGACTGGACCTCGGCGCCGACGATTACATGACCAAGCCTTTCAGCCTGCCGGAGCTGGAGGCACGCGTGCGCGCCCTGTTGCGGCGCGGCCAGTGCGGCGCCAATCCGCTGGTGACCTACGGGCCGTTGGCCTACGACAGCGTGGGCCATCGCGTTACACTGAACGGAGAGCGCCTCGAACTCACCTCGCGCGAAATCGGCGTTCTCCAAATCCTGTTAACCCGTGCCGGGCGAGTCGTCAGCAAGGAACAGCTGATCGAGCACCTCTACAGTTACAAAGAGGAAGCCAGCGGCAACGCGATCGAGGTGTATATCCACCGGGTGCGCAAGAAAATCGAAAGCGCCGGCGTCACCATCCGCACTATTCGCGGCTTGGGCTACCTCATGGATAAAGCCTAGACATGCTGCCTGGATTGGCGGTCGCAAGCGAACAGGGTTGCCTCCGGCCCCAAAACCAATGAACGACGACATTCATTCGCTGCGCACCCACCTGATGAACTGGCTGTTCACGCCGCTGTTCGTGCTGTGGATATTCAGCACGGCTTCCGGTTACATGGCGACCATCAATTTCGCCAACAAGCCCTACGATCTGGCACTGCTGGAACGGGCGCAGGCGCTGGCCGAACAAATGGCCCTGGGCCGCGCAGAAGAACACTTCAAGGCCAGGGTCGCGCTACCGGAAAACACTATCGCCGGCGTCAAGGATCGCGTCTATTACAGCGTTTCAACCGAAAAAGGCCAATTCCTCGCCGGCAACAACCGTCTACCGCGTCCGCCGGCATTCCTGGCGGATAAAAAAGAGCCGATATTCAGCGACGTGCAACGCAAGGAAGAAAAGCTGCGGATGGTCACCCTGCATTTCCCTTATTCAGGAGGCGGCGAAATCCTGCTGCAAATGGCGGAAACCACCGGCAAGCGCCAGGATCTGGCGCGCGGCATCCTCGGCAACATCGTGATTCCCCAGATCATGCTGATCCTGATGGCAGCGGGCGCGGTGTGGTATGCGTTAAAAAGAGGCCTGGCGCCGCTCGAACGTTTGCGCCAGGGAGTTGAACAGCGCTCGCGCGACGACCTGTCGCTGATCGCGGAAAGCAAGGCACCGGAGGAAGTGCGCCCATTGATCCGCGCGGTCAACGACCTGCTGCAACGCCTCAAGCAAGTGGTGGATTCGCAAAAACGCTTCGTAGCCGACGCCGCGCATCAGCTACGCACCCCCTTCGCCGGACTGAAAACCCAGGCCGAACTGGCCTTGCGGGATTCCGACCCGGAGCGCAAGCAGCACGCGCTGGAACAAATCCTTACCGGTGCAGAGCGCTGTAACCGCCTGGTCAACCAGTTGCTGGCGCTAGCGCGCAACGAACCCGGCACCAGCATCGGCAATGCCCGCGAAAGCATCGAGTTGAACCGCCTGGCGCAGGAGAGCGCCATGTTATGGGTGCCGGAAGCCCTGGCAAAACACATCGACCTGGGCTTCGAGAGCCATCCCCAAGCAGTGGTAGTCAGGGGCGATAGCGCGGGATTGACGGAAATGATCAACAACCTGCTCGACAACGCCATCCGCTACACCCCGGAGGGCGGGGCGATTACGCTGAGCATCGGCCATGAGGCGGGGGGCGGCATACTCCGCGTGGAAGACAACGGACCCGGCATTGCGCCCGAACACCGCAGCCAGGTATTCGAACGTTTCTACCGCATCCTCGGCAGCTGTCAGAAGGGCAGCGGCCTGGGATTGGCGATCGTGCGCGAAATCGCCAATCTGCACGGCGCAAGCATCGAGCTTTGCGAAGGCACTGGCGGCACGGGAACCCTAATCACGGTTCGCTTTCCGCACCATCATGCGGCTTAAACGGCAAGGAGCGACTCAGCCTTCGTCCTCATCCCCCGAACCCTCGCCCTTGGGACGGCGTTTCACGGTTTTCGGATCGCAAATGATGGGACGATAGATTTCAACCCGGTCGCCATCCTCAACCGTCGCGTCCAGTTTGCTGAGCTTGCTGAACACCCCGACTTTCTGCTGTTCCAGATCGATTTCGGGAAACTGTTTGAGGATGCCCGAACGCTCGATGGCATCCTTGATGGTAGCGCCTTCAGGCAGGTCGACGGTGAGGTTGGCCTGACGGCTGATGCTGGCGTAGAAGACTCCGACTTTCATGGTTTTCTCCTTACGCTGCGACGCTATGCGCGCCGCCCATCTGGATTGCCTTGCCGGCCTTGAGGTCGATCATGCGCTTGACCACGACCAGCAAGCCGGTGACGAGGAAGCCGCCGGGCGGCAGGATCATCAGCAACACGCCCATGTCTTCCGGCAGGATGCGCATTTCCATGAATTTGAAGGCCGGCCCGAGCAACAGCGAAGCATCGGCGAACAAGGTACCGGAACCGACGATCTCGCGTACCGCGCCGATGGCGGTCAGCGCGAAAGTGAAGCCCGCGCCCATGAATACGCCGTCCATCAGCGAAGGCAGCACAGGCTCCTTGGAGGCGAAGGCTTCGAGGCGGGCAAGCGGCAGGCAGTTGGAAACGATGAGCGGGATGAACAGGCCGAGCACCTTGTAGAGTTCATGCATCCAGGCGTTCATGCTCAGATCGACGAGCGTCACCATGGAGGCGACGATCAGGATATACACCGGGATGCGCACTTCCTGGGTAATGAAGTTGCGGAACGTCGCTACCAGCAGGCCCGAAGCGGCCATCACCACTGCCGTCGCCACGCCCATGCCGAAACCATTGGTGGCGCTGGTGGTCATCGCCATGGTCGGGCACATGCCGAGCAACATGCTGAACACGCCGTTGTTGTCCCACAGCCCGTCGCGGGCGATTCTGCCGTAAGTTGCCATTAACCTAAACTCCTCGGTTGGACGGGGTGGAGTGTGCGTTTTACCGGGTGCAGGGCAAGACGCAACGACGCGGAATGGTCGTTTCCATTCCAAGGAGTTGCAACGTAGCCATGCGCCCGGGAAAACGTGCAATCTACCCCGTAGCGGCGCTCACCAAGCAAGGCGAGCGTCAATTTAGTGAATATTTCCATATGGTTGCTAAACGTCAATTTCCTAATGAGCGGTCAACTGGGGAATTTAGGTTTAGTTTACCTCCGTCATTTTCGCCTGGTTGGCGGCGAATAGTTCCAATCCTTCACGGATGGCTTTGACCACGCCGCGCGGGGTGATGGTTGCGCCGGCAAACTGGTCGAACTGGCCGCCGTCCTTTTTCACTTTCCACTTTTCGACCGGCGGATCGCCGAGCGAAAGGCCGGTAAAGCGCAAAATCCAGTCGCCCTTCTTGACCTCGATCTTGTCGCCCAGCCCCGGGGTTTCCTTGTGGGCCAGCACGCGCACGCCGAGCACCTTGCCTTCGGCATCGAGGCCCAGCATCAGCTTCATTTCTCCGGCATAGCCGGAACCGCGGATTTCATAAGCCATGCCGGTAACCTTGCCGCCCTTCAAGGCGCGATACACGGTGGTATCCTGGTTGTGCTCACCCTTCAGGGTGATGGCGTCGGCAATCGGGTTGTTGTCGTGCAACTCGGCCGGAAGCACCTGGCTCAGCGAGTTGATCTTGTCCTCCATCGCCCGCGCAGCGATTTCGTCGGCGGTGACAAGG
>CALMWM010000084.1 GCA_937873435.1 uncultured Gallionellaceae bacterium | reverse complement strand
ACGACCATCGACGACTTCCGCAACTTCTTCCGTCCACGCCAGAACAAGGAAAAATTCCATATCGAGGCGGCCATCCACGACGCCGCCAAGCTGGTCGAAGCCAGTCTGAGCAACAACAACATCGAGTTGCTACTGGACTGCGAAGAAGGTCTGGAAACCTACGGCGCCGCCAACGAACTTGGCCAGGTGGTACTCAACCTGATCGTCAACGCCAAGGAAGCCGGACTGGAACGGAAAATTGCCACCCCACGCATTGCCGTCATCCTCAGACGCAACGGTGAGGAAGCCTCGATTACCGTGGAAGACAACGCCGGCGGTATCGCCCCACAAGTGGGCGAGCGCATTTTCGACCCCTATTTCACCACCAAGGCGATGGGTACGGGCATTGGACTGTACATGGCGCGCATCATCGTCGAACGCCATTTGCACGGCCATATCGCCTTTGCCAACGCCGGTGAGGGCACCCGCTTCACCATTGCTTTCCCGCTGAAGCAGGCAGATTCCACAAGCGACGAGTTAGCAACGCCGGGGTAATAAAAAAGCCCCATGCCGGAACGGCAAGGGGCTTTTTCTGCAACGATTGGCCGGACTTTACGCGAAATTCTTCGCCACGAAATCCCAGTTGACCAGATGGTTCAGGAAGGTTTCGACGAACTTCGGCCGCATATTGCGGTAGTCGATGTAGTAGGCATGCTCCCACACATCGACGCATAGCAGCGCCTTGTCGCCAGTCGTCAGCGGCGTGCCGGCGGCACCCATGTTGACGATGTCGACGGAACCGTCGGCTTTCTTCACCAGCCAGGTCCAGCCGGAACCGAAGTTACCCACCGCGGAAGTCTGGAAAGCTTTTTTGAACTCGTCCAGCGAACCCCATTTGGCCTTGATCGCATCGGCCAGCGCGCCGCTCGGCTCGCCGCCACCGTTGGGCTTCATGCAGCTCCAGAAGAAAGTGTGGTTCGACACCTGGGCTGCGTTGTTGTAAATGCCGCCAGCCGGTGCTTTCTTGACGATGGCTTCGAGATCGAGGTTTTCGTACTCGGTACCCTTGATCAGATTGTTCAGATTGGTAACGTAGGCCTGATGGTGCTTGGCATAATGGTATTCGAAAGTTTCCTTGGACATGTGGGGTTGCAGTGCGTCCATGGCATAGGGCAAAGCGGGCAGTTGATGTTCCATATATTTTTCTCCAGTAAAAAGCCGACTAAAACAATCAATATTTATTAGACCAAGTTTAAATCGAAAAACCGTATACTGCAAGCATAGAACGTTTCTGCTGGAAAGCCAGCAGCAAACCCGCTACCATCGCGCCCATGAATTTACTCCGAGCCTTGGCCGCAATCAGCGGGATGACCCTGCTTTCCCGCATCATGGGCTTCGTGCGCGATACCGTGATCGCCCGCGCCTTCGGTGCGGGGATTTATTCCGACGCCTTTTTCGTCGCCTTCAAGCTGCCCAACCTGTTGCGCCGCCTGTTCGCGGAAGAGGCGTTTTCCCAGGGTTTCGTCCCTATCCTCGCGGAATACAAGGCGCGCCGCGGCCACAACGAAACCCGCGACCTGATCGACCATGTTGCGGGGATGCTGCTGCTGGCACTGGTGGTCGTCACGCTTATCGGCGTGTTGGCCGCCCCGGCGCTGGTGTATATCAGTGCGCCCGGATTTTCTGTTTCACCGCAAAAATTCGAAGTGACCGTACAGCTGCTGCGCCTGACCTTTCCCTATATCCTGCTGATCTCGCTGGTATCGCTGGCGGGCGGCGTACTCAACACCTACAGCAAGTTTTCCGTGCCGGCCTTCACCCCGGTGCTGCTCAATCTGTCCTTTATAGGCTGCGCGCTGTGGCTTACCCCGTATTTCGACCCGCCGGTGCTGGCGCTGGGCATCGCGGTGATGCTCGGCGGGATATTGCAGCTGGCCTTCCAGATCCCCCATCTAGCCAAGCTCGGTCTGGTTCCGCGCTTCCGCCTGAATTTCCACCACGAGGGCGCGCGGCGGATTCTCAGGTTGATGGGCCCGGCGATATTCGGCGTATCGATCAGCCAGATCAGCCTGCTGATCAATACCATTTTCGCCTCGTTCCTGGTTACCGGCAGCGTGTCTTGGCTGTATTACGCCGACCGCCTGATGGAATTTCCTACCGGAATGCTGGGCGTGGCGCTCGGCACCATCCTGCTGCCCTCGCTGGCCAAGCACTACGCCGACGATTCGCCCGAACGCTATTCCGAGCTGCTCGACTGGGGCTTGCGCCTGACCCTGCTGCTGGCGCTGCCCGCCGCCGTGGCCTTGGCCGTCCTCGCCGTGCCGCTGATTTCCACGCTGTTTTTTTACGGCAAGTTCACCGCCCACGATATGCTGATGACCCAGCAGGCGCTGGTCGCCTACAGCCTCGGCCTGCTCGGACTGATCATGGTCAAGGTGCTGGCGCCGGGCTTCTACGCGCGCCAGAACATCAAGACCCCGGTGAAAATCGCTCTCTTCACCCTGGTCGCCACCCAGTTGATGAACCTCGCTTTCATCGGCCCGCTACACCACGCCGGGCTGGCGCTGTCCATCGGCCTGGGCGCCTGCCTCAACGCCGGGCTGTTGTTCTATCACTTGCGCCGCCACGACATTTACCGCCCGCAACCCGGCTGGACCGCCTTCCTGCTCAAGCTCTGCGCGGCGGTCAGCGTGATGGCGGCGGTGCTATTGTTCTCAGCCGACACCCCCACCTGGCTGCACGGCGGCCTGTTGGCACGGGCCTGGCATTTAAGTTGGGTAATCGTTGTCGGCGCAGCCAGCTATTTCGCCGCGTTATGGCTGCTCGGCTTCCATCCCCGGCAATTCGTCAAGCGCGGCGCCGAATAAGCGCTGGACTAAGCCAATGAATCCGCGCTAACATTTCGGCTTTTTACGTTTCCCTCCATGCAGATTTTTCGCGGCATTCCTCCCAGCGAGACCCCGGTCGCGCTGACCATCGGCAATTTCGACGGCATCCATCTTGGTCACCAAGCCATGCTCGAACGCCTGGAGCAAGCCGCCGCCGAGCGCGACCTGCCGGCCTGCGTGATGACTTTCGAACCGCATCCGCGCGAATTCTTCATGCCTTTCGCCGCCCCGGCGCGCCTCACCAGCCTGCGCGAGAAACTCGAACTATTCGAAAAATACGGGGTGGAACGCGCCTACATTTGCCGCTTCAATCACCGCTTCGCCCACACTCCCGCCGAGGAATTCATCTCGGATTTACTGTGCGAGCGCCTGCAAGTGAAATGGGCGTTGATCGGCGACGATTTCCGCTTCGGCGCCAAACGTGCCGGCGACTTCGCGATGCTGCAACAAGCCGGCGTGCGTTGCGGCTTCGAGGTCACCAACATGCACAGCGTGATGGAAGGCGAGTTGCGCGTTTCCAGCACCGCGGTACGCGAATCGCTTGCCGAGGGCGACCTGGAGCTGGCTGCCCGCCTGCTCGGCCGCCCCTACAGCATCAGCGGTCGGGTGGTGCATGGCGACGCAGCCGGGCGCAAGTTCGGTTACCCCACCGCCAACATCCAGCTCAAGCACAACAAGCCACCGCTCTCCGGCATTTTCGCGGTCAAGCTGCACGGCCTAGGCGGAGAAGGTCTGCCCGGCGCAGCCAGCCTGGGTATCCGCCCGACCGTCAAACAAGACGGCAAGCCGACGCTGGAAGTCCACATTTTCAATTTCGACCGGCAAATCTACGGCCAGCACGTACGCGTGGATTTCTACCACAAGCTGCGCGAAGAACGTAAATTCGCCGACCTCGACGAACTGATCGAAGCGATCGGCAACGATGTGAAGCAGGCGAAGGAATACTTCTCAGGTACTGGAAACACCTGAAGCATGGATCAAAGTACGTTACCGAGCTTCAGCGATTACATAATCTATGTGGACGAAAGCGGCGACCACAGCCTCGCCTCCATCAACCCGGAATATCCCGTGTTCGTGTTGTCGTTCTGCATCTTCCGCAAAGACATTTATGCAGAATCTATGACTCCCGCAGTACGACGGCTGAAGTTTGCCACCTTCGGCCACGACATGGTCGTCTTGCATGAAATCGACATCCGCAAGAAAAAAGGCGCATTCGCCAAGCTCGGCAAAGAAGCGCGCGAAGCATTTCTAAACGCACTCACCAACATCGTCGATACGACAGACTTCAAACTGGTTGCCGTGGTCATCGACAAAAACAAGTTGAAATCACGCTACTCAAGCCCGGCTCACCCCTACCATCAGGCCATGGAATTCGGCCTAGAGCGTATTTACCGATTCCTGAAAGAGCAAGTGCAGGACGACCGGCTGACCTATCTGGTATGTGAAGCGCGCGGCGCAAAGGAAGATGCCGAACTCGAACTGGAGTTCCGGCGCATCAGGGACGGCGGCAATTATTTCAACAAGCCCTTGCCGTTCGCGTTGATCATCGCCGACAAGAAAACCAATTCGGAAGGAATGCAACTTGCCGATCTGACCGCACGCCCGATTGGGCTGTCGATATTGCGCCCCGATCAGGAAAACCGAGCCTTGGCTATACTGGAAAGAAAATTTTATCGCGATGGTGCAGGTAACAAGATAGGGATGGGGTTAAAAGTGTTCCCTTAGAAAGCAGAAAGGCCCCCAGGTTGTCCCAGGAGCCTAACGCCGATCGGGTAGTCCCAATCCATTTAGAAACGAACTATACACATGCCACACATTTCAAGCAACAAGCCTAGAAGCACATGTTTTTTTGCACGGCAACAGGCCAAATTGCGCATGCAATTTGAGCGAAAACACCGCCGACCACAACGAAAAAAGTAAAACACACTTATAATTCCGCCTTTGCCTAAGCATCAAAAAACCATGGCCGACTACAAAGACACCCTCAATCTCCCCGACACCCCCTTCCCGATGCGCGGCGATCTCGCCAAGCGCGAGCCGGGTTGGCTGAAAAACTGGCAGGAAAGACCGCTCTACTGGCAGATACGCGCAGCCTGCCAGGGGCGCCCCAAGTTCATTCTGCACGACGGCCCGCCCTATGCCAACGGCGACATCCATATCGGCCACGCGCTGAACAAGATCCTCAAGGACTTCATCGTCAGGAGCAAAACCCTCGACGGCTTCGACGCGCCTTACGTGCCGGGCTGGGATTGCCACGGCCTGCCGATCGAGTTGCAGGTGGAAAAAGCCCACGGCAAGAACATCGACCCCGCCAAGTTCCGCGAGCTGTGCCGCGAATACGCCCAGTCGCAGATCGAGCGCCAGAAGGCCGATTTCATCCGCCTCGGCGTGCTGGGCGAATGGGACAATCCCTACCGCACCATGGATTTCAGGTTCGAGGCCGACATCATGCGCACCCTTGGCCAGATCCACGCCAACGGCTACCTCTACCAGGGGCAGAAACCGGTGCACTGGTGCGTGGACTGCGGCTCGGCACTGGCCGAAGCCGAGGTGGAATACGAGGACAAGGCTTCGCCGGCCATCGACGTGGCTTTCGCGGTCAAGGATGCAGCCGCGCTGTCGGCCTGCTTCAGCCTGAAGACGCCCTACCAGCCTACCTCTGCAGTGATCTGGACGACCACCCCGTGGACCCTGCCGGCCAACCAGGCGGTGTGCGTCCATCCCGAATTCGTCTACGACCTGATCCTCACTGAAAAAGGCATGTTGATCCTGGCGCGCGATCTGGCGGAAGCCTGCATCACCCGCTACGGCTTCGATGCAGTGGAAGTGGTCGCCAGTTGCCAGGGCGCCGCGTTGGAAGGCCTCGAACTGCAACACCCGTTCTATGATCGTGTCGTGCCGATCATCTGCGGCGACCACGTGACCCTCGAAGCCGGTACCGGGATGGTGCACACCGCCCCGGCGCATGGTCTGGAAGATTATGCGGTGGGCGGCAAATACAAGCTGCTGGTGGATTGCCCGGTGGACGACAACGGCAAGTTTTACGACAAAATCCCGCTGGTCGGCGGCCAGTCCGTCTGGCAGGCCAACAAGACAGTGGTCGAAACCCTTGAAGGCAACGGCGCGCTGCTGTGCCACGTCAAGCTCCAGCATAGCTACCCGCATTGCTGGCGCCACAAGACCCCGATCATTTTCCGCGCCACCCACCAGTGGTTCATCGGCATGGACAAGACCGGAGAGCAAGGCCAAACCATGCGCGCTCAGGCAATGCACTCGGTCGATGCCACCGAATTCTTCCCGGCTTGGGGCCGCGCCCGGTTGGAGGCGATGATCAAGAACCGCCCCGACTGGTGCGTCTCGCGCCAGCGCAACTGGGGCGTGCCGATGCCGCTGTTCGTCCATCGCGAGAGCGGCGAACTGCACCCACACACCGCCGAACTCCTGGAACAAGTAGCGCTGCGCGTCGAACAACAAGGCATCGAAGCCTGGTTCAGCCTGGACGCCGCCGAGCTGCTCGGCACCGAGGCCGCCACCTACAAGAAAGTCAGCGACACCCTCGACGTGTGGTTCGATTCCGGCTCCACCCACGCCTGCGTGCTGAAGCGCCGCGACTACCTGGCGCACCCCGCCGATCTCTACCTGGAGGGCTCCGACCAGCATAGAGGCTGGTTCCAGTCCAGCCTGCTGACCGGTTGCGCCACCGACGGCCGCGCCCCTTACAAGGCGCTGCTGACGCACGGCTTCGTGGTCGACGGCAACGGCCACAAGATGAGCAAGTCCAAGGGCAATGTGATCGCCCCGCAGAAAGTCATGGACACCCTCGGTGCCGACATCCTGCGCCTGTGGGTGGCCTCCACCGACTATTCCGGCGAGCTGACGATTTCCGACGAAATCCTGAAGCGCGTCACCGACGGCTACCGCCGTATCCGCAACACCCTGCGCTTCCTGCTCGCCAACCTGGCTGACTACGACCACGCTGCCCAAGTGCTGCCGGTAACCGAATGGCTGGAAATCGACCGCTATGCGCTGGCAATGGCGCGCGAGTTCGAAAGCGCCGCGCAAGCGCATTATCACAAGTACGAATTCCACTTCGTCGCGCAGAAGCTGCTGGCGTTCTGCTCCGAGGAAATGGGCTCGTTCTACCTCGACATCCTCAAGGATCGTCTCTACACCGCAGGCAAGGATTCCAGCGCACGCCGCTCGGCGCAGAATGCGCTGTACCACGTCACCCACAGCCTGTTGCGCCAGATGGCGCCTATCCTCTCTTTCACCGCCGAAGAAGCGTGGGCCGCGCTCACCGGCAAGGACGACGACAGCATCATGCTGCACACCTGGCACGACGTGCTGCCGCACCAACCGGAAGAAGCCGCGATCATGGCGCGTTGGACGGAGCTGCGCCGCCTGCGCGCCGACGTGCAGAAACGCCTGGAGGAAGTGCGCGTGGCCGGCGCCATCGGCTCCTCGCTGGCAGCCGAAGTGGATCTCTACGCAATCGGCGAAATCCACGACCTGCTGGCCTCATTCGGCGACGATCTGCGCTTCGTCTTCATCACCTCGCAAGCCCGCTTGCACTTGGGAGAGCATCCCGATGCCGCGGTCGGCGAAGTGGGCGTAGGCATCCGCATCAGCGCCAGCGCCGCGCAGAAATGCGAGCGCTGCTGGCACTACCGCGACGACGTGGGTTCGGACCCGGCACACCCGACCCTGTGCGGGCGCTGCGTCTCCAACCTGTTCGGGGCGGGCGAGGTACGACACTATGCTTAAAAGGCTTGAACCGCAAAGGCGCGAAGGCGCAAAGGAAATCCGTTATTCTTTGCGCAACCTTTGCGTCTCTGCGCCTTTGCGGTTTGTTTTTTCAATGGATATTTTGTTTTGAACTCATATACAGGTAAATGGTGGCGCTGGCTCATCATCAGTACCCTCGTCATCGCGCTTGATCAAGCC
>CALMWM010000083.1 GCA_937873435.1 uncultured Gallionellaceae bacterium | reverse complement strand
CTGTCGATAATCTCTATGATTTTTATCCACGCGCAGCCAATGACGATGCCGGTTTTGGCGCCAGTGTCAAAGCGTCACAGCTCCCCCCGCGCAACAACCTGAAAATGCTCGCCGTTTTTCGCCTGAAGCCGCCCTTTCACTCGGAAAGCAACACTTTCTGGAAAGCCGATCTCGCCAGCCCGGCGGACATCACCCTGAGGAAACGCTACCTGATCGGCCAGCTCGAGGAAATCCGCTTCGTGGACAGCGAGACGGGACAGATCTACTTGCGCCAGCAGCGCAGGAGCCCGGCGGATTCGCGGTAAGTTCCGCGATAAATTTTCCGGGGTCGATTTCGCCTTTCGGGCCGATAACCAACTATCACGGCTTGTTCGCGGCGGAGCTGGGCTCCCGCGAAGGCTGCCAAACTGAAGTTTTCCACTCGGCATGCGCCGCGCACTTACGCGCAACCACGCTGAGTTATAATCTCGCCACTTTTGCATACCAACCGATTCCTGCATAGACGCGCACCGCTTGAGCAAGACCCATGCAGGACAACACGATGAATATTTTTTACGAAGAAGACGGCAGCTTGAAGGTAGGCAGCATCATGGCCGACAATACCGCCTCGTTGCAGGTGGAAAGCCTCCACGGCAAGCGCAGCAAGATCAAGGCCGCCAATGGCCTGCTACGTTTCGCCCAGCCAGGACTGGCCGAATTCATGGCGCAGGCCGAGGCAATCTCCGCCGAGATCGACGTCGAGTTCTTGTGGGAATCGAGCCCTGCGGAAGAATTCGCCTTCGATGCCCTCGCCACGGAGTATTTTGGCCACGCGCCCACGCCGGTGGAGGCGGCCGGCACCCTGATCCGGCTGCACTCATCGCCCATGCATTTCTACAAGAAGGGTAAGGGGCACTACAAGGCGGCACCGCCTGAAGCGCTCAAGTCGGCGCTGGCCAGCGCCGAGAAAAAACGCCAGCAAGCAGCTCTGCAAGCGCGCTACATCGAGCAGTTGTGCGCCTTTACCCTGCCGCCAGAGTTTGCCGACAAAGTGCCGCTGCTGCTGTACAAGCCTGATCGCAACACACTGGAAGTGAAAGCGCTGGAGACTGCCTGCGATGCCACGCGTTTATCTGCAGCGCATCTGCTGCAGCGCTGCGGCGCCATCCCTTCCACCAGCGCCTACCACCTGGACCGCTTCCTGCTGGAGAACTTTCCGCACGGCACCGGTTTCCCCGAGGTCGGCGTCGAGCCGCATCCTGAATTGCCGCTCGCGGACGTCAATGCCTTCAGCATAG
>CALMWM010000082.1 GCA_937873435.1 uncultured Gallionellaceae bacterium | reverse complement strand
GCGCTATAAAAGAGTGGCAGGCCCGGCAGCAGCGGGACGAGAGCCACTGCTGCCTCACGGTGGATCAAGACTTCACCGGGTGAAGCGGTAAGGGGGGTTGGTACCGGCGGTCAGCGCGGTGGCCTGCCCCCCCGGTCCGGCTCACCCTGTTGCCCAACGAATATTGCGGCGACATCAACGAACGCCTGACCATCTACAAGCGGCTCGCCAATTGCGAAACCGCGGAAGAGTTGGAAACCTTGCACGAGGAACTGGTCGATCGTTTTGGCCTGGTCCCGCCACCGACCCGCACCTTGCTGGACACCCACCGCCTGCGCATCCTCTCCAAAGCGCTGGGCATCGTCAAGATCGACGCCGGGCCGGACAGCCTGAAGGTCCAGTTCATGCCCCAGCCGCCGATCGACCCGATCAAAATCATCACGCTGATCCAGACCAAGCGCAATTACAAACTGAGCGGGCCGGACAAGCTCACGGTTGCAGCGGAAATGCCCTCGCCGGAAAGCCGGGTAATGCGCGTACTGGGATTATTCAAGGAATTGAGTTGATTTTGCTTGCCCTGAAGACAGGTTTGCAATAAATTTGCCCCTACTAAAATTAGGCCTATAAGAATATGAAACTCAACAGCAAAATCAACCTGTTCTTTATCGCTCTCGCCACCGTCACGATCGCGATACTGCTCATCGTCAGCCTGCTTTCCTTCCGCCATTTCTCTATCCAATCGACCGAAGCGCATATCCGCACTTCCGCTGAAATCGTCCGCGTCAGCCTGACCGAGGCGATGATCAACGGCATGATCGACAAGCGCGCGCAATTTCTCTCGCGTCTGGCCGAAGTGCAGGGCTTGAAAACCGCGCGGGTGGTGCGCGGCCCGATGGTCGAACATCAATTCGGCAAGGGCCTGTCCCAGGAACAACCCGCCGATGAAGCCGAACAACGCGTTCTCAGGGAAGGGCAGCCCTTCTACCAGCTAAGCGAAAATAACGGAGAAACCATATTCCGCGGCACCATTCCCTTCGTTGCAACCAATACCGGCAACCCCAATTGCCTGCAATGCCATCAGGTTCCGCAGGGTTCGGTATTGGGCGCGGTCACCCTGACCATGTCGATATCAGAGCTGAGGAACAACGCCCTGATGACCATCGGCTTCGTGGTGGGGGCGGTGGCATTGTCTATCCTGGTCGCCATGTTGTTCCTGCGCCGCTTGCTGAAGCCCTTGTCGGTAACCGCCAACGATGTCGAAAATGCGGTGCAACGCGCAATCCACGGCGATTTCCGGGCAGACATCGCGCGCCGCACCAACGACGAGATCGGCCAGATCGCCGAGGATTTAAATCGCCTGATGGCGTTCCTGAACGAAGGATTGTCCACCATCGGTAACAATGTCGCACAGCTGATCAAGCACGCCCCGCCTGCTGGCTCCAATTTACTGATCACCACCGTTGAAATGGTCGAAGGGCTGATCAAGGCGGCTCATTTCAAGCAGGCCATCGAGGAAGATGAAACCCGCGCCGAAATCTACCAGCGCCTGTCCGACCTGATGCACGATGATTTTTGCTTCAGCTATTTCTCCATCTATGAAGTCGGCAGCAGCAACAACCAGATGACACCGGTCATCGTGGATGGCGAAAAAGGGGGAGAATGCCGCTGGTGCGACCCCGAAATCCTGATGCGCTCGGAATCCTGCCGCGCCCGGCGCACCGGCCATATCATCAATTCAGTGGAATCGCCGGGAATCTGCTATGCCTTCCGCCCCCCTTCCGAGTTCGGCACCATGCACCATGTCTGCATCCCGATCATCCAGTCCGGCACAGTAGGCAGCATCCTGCAAATCGTCAGCAGCGAGGACGAAAAGAATCTGATGCAGATGTACATCCCTTTCATCAACATCTACTTGCGCGAAACCGCACCGGTGCTGGAAGCCAAACGCCTGATGGACACCCTGCGCGAGTCGAATCTGCGCGATGCCATGACCGGCCTGCACAACCGCCGCTTCCTGGAAGAGTATGTCGAGACGCTGGTGGCTACCAGCCAGCGGCGGAAAAACCAGTTGTCGATTTTAATGCTCGATCTCGACTATTTCAAAATGGTCAACGACAACCATGGGCACGATGCCGGCGATGCAGTACTGAAAGCGCTTGCCAAGGTGCTTACCCAGTCGGTGCGTTCCTCCGATCTGGTTATTCGATACGGCGGCGAGGAGTTCCTGATCATTCTGCAAGATACCGCCGAAGAAAGCGCCGATGCGGTGGCAGAGAAAATCCGCTCGTCGGTCGAGGCACTGAAGATACAGGTCGGCGGGACTACCCTGCAAAAGACTATCTCCATCGGCATTTCGGATTTCCCCAAGGACAGCGAAACTTTCTGGCAGGCAGTCAAGTACGCCGATGTGGCGCTTTACCGCGCCAAGGAAGAAGGCAGAAACCGCGTGATCCGCTTCGACAAGAGCATGTGGTCGGACAACAAAGAAAACTACTAAGCAAAAGCAGTTTTTAGTTCTGAATGATTAGTGTTGAGTTGTGGTATGCGCTTCGCGCGTGATCCAATACCGACGCGCTTTGCGCGGCGACATTAACTAAACACTCAACACTAAACATTCAAAACTGTTTTTGGCTTTCACTTATAATAGGCGGATGTTTAGCCAGAGTCCTCTTTCATGCACCTGATCCGACCATTCGCCGGCCTGAGGCCGGTTCCCAATCGTGCTGCCGATGTGGCAGCGCCGCCCTATGACGTATTGAGCACCGAGGAAGCGCGCCTACGCGCCGCAGGCAAGCCCTGG
>CALMWM010000081.1 GCA_937873435.1 uncultured Gallionellaceae bacterium | reverse complement strand
CGGATTAAATTGCGATGCAGAGACTGCGCATTAAACATCTGACGGAATATCTCTTTCCCACCCAGGTGACGCTCAACCCGCACCGGCTCCTGCTGCGCCCGCGTGAAGGGCATGACGTGCGCATCGAGACATCCAGGCTGGAAATCACCCCCGCCTACAACATCAAATGGCAGCGGGATGTATATGATAACTCCCTGGCGGTCGTTAATTTCCTGGAGCGCACGGATAAGCTGATCGTCGCCAGCGAAGTCGTTATCCAGCATTACGATGCTGCGCCTTTCGACTTCCTGATCGAAAATTATGCGGTGAATTATCCTTTCATGTATGCGCTGAGCGATCAAGCCGATCTGGCGGCGTTTCAGCAGACGGTTTTCTTCAACGACAGGCAAATCGTCAACGACTGGCTGCTTCAGTTCAAACCATACGGCATGGAGACCTTTGGCTTGCTGGTGAAACTGAATCAGGCGATCGGCAGCCAGTTCCGCTATCAAGTGCGAGACGAGGCCGGCGTCCAGCCTCCGGCGCAGACGTTGGCCCAGCGTAGCGGAACCTGCCGCGATTACGCCACGCTTTTCATCGAGGCTTGTCGCTGTCTTGGTTTGGCCAGCCGTTTTGTCAGCGGGTATTTGCATGCTCCGGCGACAGAGGCCGGCAACGCGACTACCCATGCCTGGGCCGAGGTCTTCCTGCCGGGAACGGGGTGGAAAGGCTTCGATCCCACTTCCGGCGAGGTAACCGGCAGCAGCCATATCGCGGTTGCGGTTGCGCGTAACCCCGAAGCAGTGCCGCCTGTCTCCGGCAGTTTCATCGGGCCTGGCGCGGCAAAGCCATTGCTGCGGGTGAATGTGCAAGTCAACTTGCTGGCCTGAAATGTCTCTCCGCAGCCCATCGGTAACGACATTGCCACAGGCGCTACGGTGGAGAATGTCATCTGCCTTCCGCTACCATACGTCACGCGGCACTGACATCGAATTCGAGGATTGCATCAATTTTGAGCATGAAAATATTTCGCGATCGTAACCATGCTCCCGGAAGGCGCGGGGAAGCCCCGCCACGAGAGTCCGCGGGGGAAACATGCCGCAACTAGACAATGGAGTTGAGATGAGCAAACAAGCGACGGTGGTAAGACCCGGAAAACCCTACCCGCAAGGCGCGACCTGGGACGGGAAAGGCGTGAATTTCGCCCTCTTTTCCGAACATGCGGAAAAAGTGGAGTTATGCCTGTTCGACGCGCGCGGTCGGCGCGAAACGGATCGCATCGAGATGCGGGAACAGACCGATCTGGTGTGGCATTGCTACCTGCCCGGAGCGGTGCCGGGGCTGTTGTACGGCTACCGGGTTTACGGCCCCTACCAGCCGCTGCAAGGACACCGCTTCAATCCCAACAAATTGCTGCTGGATCCTCATGCCAAGGCGGTGGCGGGAAGGCTGCGCTGGAGCGAGGCCAACTTCGGCTACAAGATCGGCGCCAAGCAGGAAGACCTGTCTTTCGACTGGCGCGACAATGCCCTGGCCATGCCGAAATGCCAGGTGATCGATCCGGCTTTCGACTGGGAGGGCGACCGCCCCCCGGACACGGCCTGGAACGACACCATCATTTACGAACTGCACGTCAAGGGCTTCACCGCGCTTCATCCCGACATCCCGGCGGCCTTGCGCGGCACCTACTCGGGTCTTGCCAGCGCCCCGGCGATCGCGCATCTGCAACGCCTGGGGGTGACCGCGGTGGAACTGATGCCGGTGCATTTTTTCGTGGACGACTTCCATTTGTTGCAGGCCGGGTTGCGCAATTACTGGGGTTACAATTCGATCGGCTTTTTCGTGCCGGAGCAGCGCTATGCCGCGACCGACGACGCAGTGCGCGAATTCAAAACCATGGTCAGGACGCTGCACCGGGCGGGTCTCGAAGTGATCCTGGACGTGGTCTACAACCATACTGCCGAAGGCAACCACCTCGGGCCGACGCTCAGTCTGCGCGGGATCGACAATGCCGCCTATTACCGCCTGACGCAAAACAACCGGCGCTTCTACATGGATTACACCGGCACCGGCAACACCCTCAACATGATGCACCCGCGCGTGCTGCAATTGATCATGGACAGCCTGCGCTACTGGGTGCAGGAAATGCACGTGGACGGTTTCCGCTTCGACCTGGCGGCGGCGCTGGCGCGGGAGCTGCACGACGTGGATAGGCTCGGCGCGTTTTTCGACATCATCCACCAGGATCCCGTGCTGTCCCGGGTAAAGCTGATCGCCGAACCCTGGGATCTGGGAGAAGGCGGCTATCAGGTGGGCAATTTCCCGGTGGGCTGGACCGAGTGGAACGCCAAGTACCGCGACGCGGTGCGCGCCTACTGGAAGGGC
>CALMWM010000080.1 GCA_937873435.1 uncultured Gallionellaceae bacterium | reverse complement strand
CATTGTCGCGCATATGCTGGCCGACTTTGCCCATCATGCCGTGCAGGTTGGAGATGGTTGTGTCGATTTCCCTGAGCAGGGTATCGAGCGCTTCTTCGGAAATGGCCGGGTTGCTGCGCAGCGGCTCAAGCATCTGCTTTTGCCGTTCCAGTTCCTGGAGCAGATCGGATTTCAGGTCGGCGCGGCTGGCGACCTCCACGATTTCGAACAGCACCAGCAATGCGGTATGGTGCTCAAGCCCATTGGGCTGACCAATGAAGTAGGCAACGCGCGCGAACAGATCCTCTAGCCGTAGCAGGGTGCGTATCCGTTCATTGAGTGGATATTCGTAGCTGATCACAGTGGTATTTGAGGGGGCGCCGACACTATTCATCAGGGATTATACGAAATTTGACACGATTGTGGGGAGGAATTAAAGATTTTCCCCGGATGGAAACAGGACTTTCACCAGCGTACCCGTTCCCGAGGCTGGACTTTCGAGCAAAACATGCGCGTCGTGCAGGTGCGCGATTTCACTCACGATGGCTAGCCCCAGCCCGCTTCCTTCCTCGCCGTGCGAACCGCGATAAAAACGCTCGAATACCTGTGCTCGCTCGGCAGCGGGAATGCCGGGGCCGTTATCTTCCACCTCCAGCGATTTTTCTCCGTTGCTGCTAACCCGCACCGTCACGCGCCCGCCCGGAGGGGAGTAGCGGATAGCGTTGTCGATCAGGTTGTCGAGCAGCATTTTCAGGCTGAGCTTGTCGCCCTGGACGATAACTGCTGCATCGTCCGCTTCGAAACCCAGGTCGATATCCTTGCGGAATGCGCGCGGCGCCCATTCGCGTGCGGTATCGCGCACCAGCAAGTTCAGGTCGAGCGTTTTCAACGAGTCGATCTTGCTGGCACCGGGTTCCATTCTGGCTAGCGCCAGCATCTGGTTGACCAGTCGGATGGTGCGTTCACTGCTGGTGTTCAACTGGCGCAGGGTAAGTTGCAGCTGCTCCGGGTCTTGCTGGTCGAGCGCCAGGCCGATTTGGGTTTTCAGGCCGGCCAGCGGTGTGCGCAATTGATGGGCGGCGTCGGCGATGAAGCGCTGCTGGGCGTCGAGCGCGAGGCTGAGGCGCTGCATCAGTTCATTAATGGCGTGAATGATCGGGCCGACTTCCTGGGGCGCATCCATTTCCTCCACCGGGCGCAGGTCGCGGTGCGAGCGGCTGGCGATTTCCTTGCGCAACGGACCCAGTGGCGCCAGTCCGCGCCCGACACCGAGCCAGATGATCAGCGCGGCCAGCAGGATCAAGATCAGTTGCGGCATGATCATGCCGGCCAGGATTTCGCCGGCAAGCAGATGGCGCCGGTTGAGCGTTTCCGCGATTTGCACCAGCACCGGCCGACCCGTGGCATCGCCCGGCAGGTTGGCATAAAGGGATGCGATGCGTACCGCCTTGCCGCGCAGAACGGCGTCGTGAAACAGCGGGATGCCGGGTTTGGCAGCGGCGGCCGGCAGCGGCAATGACGCTTCGCCGGCGACCAGTTCGCCTTTCCTGCCGACGATCTTGAAGAAAACCTCGTCGTTTTCCTCGGAGAGCAGCATGGCTAGCGCCGGGTGCGGCAGTTCGATGGCCGCAGCGTTATTGACCAACTTGACCTGTTCCGCGAGCGAACGTGCCGAGTCGAGCAAGGAGCGGTCATAGGCGATGTTGGCGAAGCTGTTCGCCATGAAATAGGCAAACACCGCTCCGACCGACCACAGCAACAGCAAAGGCACGAGCAGCCAAGCCAGCAGCTTGCGGCGCAGCGAAACGCGTTTAGGCATCCTCGGGGACATCCAGCATGTACCCCAAGCCGCGCACGGTGCGGATGGAAATGCCGTAATGATCCAGTTTCCGGCGCAGACGGTGCAGCAGCACCTCGATGGCGTTGCTGGTGGCTTCTTCATCCCAGGCGTAAAGGTGCTCCAGCAGTTGCTCCTTGCCGACCACCTTGCCGGCGCGCCGCATCAGCACTTCGAGCAGGCCCAGTTCGCGCGGAGAAAGCTCCAGTACCTGCTTGCCGATCCTGGCGCAACGTTCCGCGGAGTCGAAGCTCAGTTCGCCGATGCGCAATTCGCTTAGCCCCGTGCCTTGTCCGCGCCGCAGCAGCGCCCGAATGCGTGCTTCCAGTTCGGGCGGGTCGAAGGGCTTGATCATGTAATCGTCAGCGCCCAGATCCAGCCCTTTTACCCGCTCGTCGAGGGCGTCGCGCGCGGTAAGGATCATCACCGGTACGGCGGACTTGCGCATGCGCAGGCGGCGCAGCACTTCCAGCCCGTCCATCTTCGGCAGTCCCAGATCGAGAATCACCACATCGTAATTTTCGCTGGACAGCGCCATGTCGGCCTGTTCGCCATTACCCACGCAATCGGCGGCATAACCGGCCCGCCGCAGGGAGCGGGTAAGGCCATCGGCGAGAACCGCATCGTCTTCAGCAATCAATATGCGCATCTTGTTTCTGTAAGCATTTGGTAAATAGAAAACCGTAAAATTGCCGCCAATATTACGACAACTGCCGTATTTGCAGAATAAAGTTTTACTTACATTGGAGAAGCCGGTTACGACATGATGCGGCATATTATCCTTGTCATTACCGCGCTCGCATTCAATGTGTTGATTTCCCCGGCGCACGCTGGAGAAGCTAATCCCGCCGTGCTGGAACACCTGACCCTGCGCGATGCGTTGGTTTTGTTGGCGGACGGCAACCGCGAGATCCGCGCCGCGCAACGCATGGTCGAAGGGTTGCGGGCGGACGGCATCAGCGCGGCGCAACGCCCCAACCCGACGCTGTCGATCAATACCCAAAGCATCAGCCTGGAGCGCAGCAATTCGGGGCGCGCCTGGGATAAGCCAGTGGACACCGTGATCCGGCTGGATCAGGTTATCGAACGCGGCGACAAGCGCGAATTGCGCGTCAAGGCGGCAGAACAGGCGGTCAAGGCTGGACGGGCGAACATTGCGGACACAATACGCCAACAACGTCTGGCCTTGACTGCCTCCTATTACGACCTCCTGCTGGCGCAGGAGAAAGAACGTATCAACCGGCAGAATATCCAGTTGCACGAGCGGACGCTTGCAGCGGCGCGCCTGCGTCTCAAGGCCGGCGATATTTCCGCCAGCGATCTGGCGCGCCTGGAAGTCGAAGCCTACCGCGCCGACAACGAACTCAACCAGGCTCAGGCTGAAAGCGAAAAAGCCCGCCTCTCGCTGGCCTATGTCCTGAGCGTTGAGCGCGAGGCGAGCCGAATTAAGGCTACCGATGCCTGGCCGGAACCGGCTGTCATGCCGGTTCCGGAATTCGACGAGGCGATTGCCCGCCGTGCCGATGTGCGGGCCGCCCAAGCCGCTGTCGATCTCGCCGATGCCCGTCGCGCTCAGGCGCGAGCCCTGCAAACCCGCGACATCTCGGTGGGGGTGCAATACGAGCATTTCCCGCCCGAAAGCCGCAATACCGTCGGGGTCGGCGTGAGCTTTCCCCTGTTTGCCCACTACAGCTATGAAGGCGAGATCAAGCGCGCCGAATCGGATTACAACGATGCGCGCGAGAACCTGGAACGCGCTGCAGCCCAGGCGCGGACTGAAATCGCCCAGAACCGCGCCGATCTGCAAGCCGCTGCCGAACGCTTGCGCCGCTTCCGCGAGGGCTTGTTGGAAAAGGCGCAAAAGACCGCCAACGCTGCTGAATTCGCCTATCTCCAAGGGGCGCAGGGTTTGATGGATTTGCTGGATGCGCGCCGTACCTTGCGTGCCATGCAGCTGGACGCGGCAGCAGCCCAAGCCGACTATGCCAAGGCGTCGGTGGCCTGGGTTGCCGCGATTGCCCCGAGTGAAGAGCCATGACCAATATACTGATTATCCGTAAAATTTCCCTGGCATTATGTTTAGGATTGTTGCCCTTGCTTGCTTGGGCCGGGCCGCAGCTGCATTACGCGGCGGATGCGCCGCAGCTGAGTTTCCTGCGCATCCAGGCGGTGGCCGAGATGCCGGAACCGGCTGTCGATCCGCTCAACGGGCGCATCGCTTACGACGAGAACCGCACCGCGCGGGTCAGTTCGCCGAATGCCGGGCGCGTGACGCGGATCGCGGTGCAGCCCGGCGACCGCGTCAAGGCCGGGCAGCCGTTGCTGTGGCTCAGCTCCCCCGATCTGGGCGGTGCCGTCGCCGACCTGCGCAAGGCCGAGGCTGACCGGCATCTCAAGCAGTTCGCCCGGCAGCGCGCCAAGATCCTGCTGGAAGGAGAAGTGCTGGCGCGCAAGGATTACGAGGCCGCCGAGGCCGACCTGAAGCAGGCCGAAGCCGAGGAACAGCGCGCCCGCGCGCGGCTGAACAGCATTGCGCCGGGCGGCGCGGGCGCAGACGGCAGCGGCGCACTGCGTGCGCCGATTGCCGGTATCGTCGCCGATCGCCAGGTGAATCCCGGCTTGGAAGTGCGCCCGGATATGTCCAATCCGTTGCTGGTGATTACCGATTCTACCCATTTGTGGGCGCTTATCGACCTGCCCGAGCGCGATTTGGGCAAGGTGCGCGTCGGCCAGCCGGTGAGCATCGAAGTCGACGCTTATCCCGGCGAGGGTTTTTCCGGCAAGATAGCCAGCATAGGCGAGGTGCTCGACCCCGTCACCCGCCGCATCCAGGTGCGTTGCGCGGTGGAAAACCCGCAGCGCCGCCTCAAGCCGGAAATGTTCGCGCGCATCACTCCGTTGCGCGAACCGGCCCACCCGGTGCTGATGGTGCCGAATACCGCATTGATCACCCTCGGCCTGCAAAGCTACGTATTCGTCGAAAGCGCGCCCGGTACTTTCGAGAAGCGCCGGATCGCGCTGGATCGCCAGCATCGCGACTTCTCGGTGATCCGCGAGGGCTTGAAAGCCGGCGAACGGGTGGTGACGAGCGGGGCGCTGCTGCTGAATTCCGAAGCGGTCAAATAAACCATGCTGGAAAAACTGATCACCTTTGCCCTGAAACAGCGCATCTTCGTGCTGGTGATGGCCATCATGCTGGCCGTCGGCGGCTGGTACGCAATGCAGAACCTGCCGGTGGAGGCGTTTCCCGACGTGCAGGACGTGCAGGTGCAGATCGTCACCCAGGCCTTGGGCCAGGCGCCTGCCGAAGTGGAGCGCAACATCAGCCAGCCGATCGAGCGAGAAATGAGCGGCGTGCCGCATCTGACCCAGCTACGCTCGGTGTCCATTACCGGCTTGTCGATCGTCACGCTGACTTTCGCCGACCGTACCGACGATTATTTCGCCCGTCAGCAGGTCATGGAAAGGTTGCAGAACGTCAGCCTGCCGCCAAACACCCAGCCGTCGCTAGCGCCACTGTCCACCGCGGTGGGCGAGGTCTTTCGTTATGTCCTGGAAGCGCCGCCGGAAATGCCGCTGTCCGACTTGCGCGCGCTCCAGGACTGGACCATCAAGCCGCTGTTGCGTGCCACGCCGGGCGTGGCGGATATCGTCAGCTTCGGCGGCACCATCAAGGAATACCAGGTACGCATCGACCCCTACGCGCTACGAAAATTCAGCCTGACCATCGACCAGGTCGGCCAGGCGCTCGGCAATAACAGCGCCAATACCGGCGGCGGACTGTTGCGGCGCGGCGACGAGGCACTGGTGATCCGCGGCGTCGGCCTGTTCGAAAGCCTCGACGACATCGCCCGCACCGTGGTGGTGTCGCGCAATGGCCGGCCGGTACTGGTCAGCGACGTGGGCGAGGTGGTTATCGGTGCGCGCCCGCGTTCCGGCATTGTCGGCTTTAAT
>CALMWM010000079.1 GCA_937873435.1 uncultured Gallionellaceae bacterium | reverse complement strand
TGTCTTTTTCGAAGGCTTGGTCGTCGCCCAGTGTGTACAGCGCGACCGGCAGGTTGCGCATCGCCGCGCCGTTGCCGCCGTCGGTGTCGGACAGCGGGGTTTCCAGCGTGCCTTGCAGCATGTAGCGGCGGATGCCGCGACGGCAGGTAGCGCCGACGTCGATGGGTTTGGATTTGAGCCAGGCGGCGAATCCATCGGCAACGGCGTTGAGGTTCCAGCCGCCGCTGTCGATGATGGCCTCTCCCAGGTACAGCGACATCTCGGTATCGTCGGTGATCTGGCCGGGTTTCAGGCGCAGCCAGCCGCCCCCGAGCATCTCGTGATG
Organism: uncultured Gallionellaceae bacterium; assembly: GCA_937873435.1. Lineage (GTDB taxonomy): Bacteria > Pseudomonadota > Gammaproteobacteria > Burkholderiales > Sulfuricellaceae > JAGXQV01. Next base: position 1,453 of record CALMWM010000079.1, on the reverse strand, counting down.
AATGCCGTATTGCGCCTTGATTTCGCGAGCGGTGAGGAATTCCACTGTCGCACCCAAGGCGTCGCCCACGGCTAGGCCGAGGTAGGCGCCTAGGGCGCGGTTATACAGGGTAGGCATGTTTTGCATTTATTGATCAGGCCTATACAAAACCTCAGTAAAGCCCCTCGCCCGCATACCCGACAGCCTGCGGCTTGGGCACAAGGGCGGGAGAGGGGGTGGGGAGAGGGCGGTGGCGCATCGGCAACGCTTGCCAGTACGCAAACGCCCTCATTCCCGGCCCTTCTCCCGCCTGCGGGAGAAGGGAGTTAAACCGGACGGTTTTCCGCTACTTTAACCGGCCCCATTTCAGCGACTGCCTGGGCGAACGGGATAGTCGGGAATTTGCCGTCGAAGCTGGAGGCGCCTTTGATGATGGCGTCGATCTTTTCTTCGCCGCTCATTTTCTTGAGGTCGCCTTTTTCCAGGTAGAACAGGTCGAGCAATTCGTTGTACACGGTCGCTTCATCGAGCGGCAGCACGTTGAAAGGGATGCCGTTCATGTCGATCTGGTATTTTTTCGAGATGTCCAGGTTGCCGGCGAACAGGAAGTACTTTCCCGTGGGAACCATGTCGGCGGCCAGGCAGTCCTTTACCAGGTCGAGGTGGGCGAGCGAGGCGACGTGGCCGGAAAAGAAGGTAATCTTGTCGCCTTCGGCGGCGATGATGACCTGGTCGGACTTGACCTCGGGCGGGCGTTTTTCGCCAGCCAGGGTAGGGGTGAACTTGAGCGCCATTTCGCCGCGAAAGGCGACGCGTCCGGCGACCTTGGTCGGGCCTTGAACGATGGGCGAAAGCAGGTTTTCTTGCAGCTTGGCCAGCGGGGTGGATGCGAGATCGGACATTTTGATGCTCCTTGAGGTTAAAAAAAATTTTAAGTTTTTAGTGCTTAGTGTTTAGTTGTGGAATGCGCTTTGCGCATATCCGCATTCGATCGCCGCGACAGCGGCACCAAAACTCAACACTAAGCACTCAACACTAAGCACTGCCTTAAAAGTAATTCACTTTCACCCGGTAATCGCCGCCGATCACCAGGTATTCGCCTTCGCCCTTGAGCGGGTGTTTGGCGAGCAATTCGTTGAAAAACAATATCTTCACCAGCGGTACCTGGGATTCCAGGATGGTGTCGCCGAATTCGTCGGCTCGCAGGCGATCCGAGGTGAACGACACCAGGTTGTTCTGGCGCATTACCGCAGTGCGTTTGTCGATGCGTTCGACGATCTGGTGTTCCTCGAAGCCGTTGACGCCGCGATACAGCGTGACGTGCTTTTTGCCCGGCATCAGCCAGCGCGCCAGCATCCACTGGCAAAAGCCGTAGAGCAGGTCGAGTTGCAGGCTGATGCTGTTATTGTGAAAACGGCTCGACATTTTTTCCTCGACGTAGCTAATCCACGCCGGTGCCGGGAAGCGCCGCAGG
>CALMWM010000078.1 GCA_937873435.1 uncultured Gallionellaceae bacterium | reverse complement strand
CTGCGTTACGAGATCAAGGATTTGACGCCGCCCAAGGAAATTCTCCATGCGATGCAGGCGCAGATCACCGCCGAACGCGAAAAGCGCGCGCTGATCGCGGCTTCCGAAGGACGCAAGCAGGAACAGATCAATATCGCCACCGGCGAACGCGAAGCCTCGATCCAGCGCTCGGAAGGCGAACGGCAGGCCGCCATCAACCAGGCGCAGGGTGAAGCGGCGGCGATTATGGCGGTGGCCGAGGCCAGCGCCGAAGCGATCCGCAAGATCGCCGCCGCGATCCAGTCTCCCGGCGGTACCGACGCGATCAATCTTAAGGTGGCGGAAAAGTACGTGGAAGCGTTCTCCGGCGTTGCCAAGCAGGGCAACACCTTGATCCTGCCCGGCAATCTGGCCGAAATGGGAACGATGGTGGCGGCGGCGATGAGTATCGTGAAATCGCAGCAGAAATAAAGCGCGGCAGGGCGTGCCGGGGCTCGCTCTAAATATCGCAGGGGCGGTCGTACACCGCCATGATCGCCCGTAATTCGCGCACTACCTCTTCGCGCTCTTCCGCATCCAGCGCATCCGTTTCGGTCTGAGCCTCGTTGCGTTCCAGCACGCCGATAATACGCGTGACCTCGCTACACCCCTTGAGGCAGAGCACTTCGATGCAATGGTGTATTTTTGCTTGATCCATGCGGGCGGCTGGTAGGGAAGTAATGGTAGACTTTCATTTTACCTTGGAGAAACGCATATGACGACTATTGTCGTCGTGAAAAAGAACGGGATGGTGGCGATTGCTGCCGACAGCCTGACTACATTCGGCGATATGCGTCTGTCGTCGGGCTTCGACGCGGCGCACGACAAAATCATGCGCTGCGGCGATTCCTACATCGGTTTGTCGGGCAGCGCCGCGCACAATCTGGTGCTGGAAAACCTAATCGAACGCAACACCAAGATGAAGCTGCACAAGCGTGGCGACATCTTCGAGAGTTTCCGGCTGATGCATCCGATCCTGAAAGAGGAATGTTTCCTCAACCCCAAAGAGGAAGAGGACGATCCCTACGAGTCCAGCCAGATCACCGCGCTGATCGCCAATTCCAGCGGGATTTTTGGCATTTACTCGATGCGCGAGGTGTTCGAATACACCAAGTTCTGGGCCATCGGCTCGGGGCGCGAGTTCGCGCTCGGGGCGATGCACACGGTCTACGAACAAGACCTGAGCGCCGAGGAGATCGCCCGAATCGGCATCGGCGCAGGAGTGGAATTCGATATCAATTCCGCCTTGCCGCTCAGTCTGTATAGCGTCAAATTGAAGAAAAAACATGGAAGCGCGTGACCTGCTGCAACGCTTTCTATTCGAACGTACCGCCGTCCGCGGCGAGATCGTGCAGCTCGATGCTTCCTGGCGCGAGGTGCTGGGGCGCCATGACTACCCGTCCGCAGTGCGCCGCCTGCTCGGCGAAATGATGGCAGCAGCTGCGTTGCTGTCGGCCACACTCAAGTTTTCCGGTGCGATGACCATGCAGATTCAGGGCGGCGGCCCGGTCAGCTTGCTGGTGGTGGAATGCGGCGCCGATCTGGCGATGCGCGCAATGGCGAAATGGGAAGGTGCGGTCGCTGACGGCGTGACATTGCCGGAACTGGTTGGCGACGGGCGTTTCGTCATCACGCTCGACCCCGGCGAGGGCAAAAAAGCTTATCAGGGTATCGTCGCCGTATCCGGCGAAACGGTGGCCGAGGCATTGGAACACTACATGGCGCATTCCGAGCAGCTGGAGACGCGCCTGTTCCTTGCG
>CALMWM010000077.1 GCA_937873435.1 uncultured Gallionellaceae bacterium | reverse complement strand
GCGAGAATGGGTTGTTTACCTATTTCGCCTCGGATATCGCTTATCACCTCAACAAGTTCGAACGCGGTTTCGCGCAAGTCGTCAACATCTGGGGCGCCGACCATCACGGCTACATCGCCCGGGTCAAGGGCGCGTTGCAGGCGCTGGAGCAAGACCCGGAACGCCTGGTCATCGCGCTGGTGCAATTCGCCGCGCTGTACCGCGGCGAGGAAAAGCTGCCGATGTCCACGCGAAGCGGCAGCTTCGTCACCCTACGCGAGCTGCGGCAGGAAGTGGGCAACGATGCGGCACGCTTTTTCTACGTACTGCGCAAGAGCGACCAGCACCTTGATTTCGACCTCGAACTGGCCAAATCGCAAAGCAACGACAACCCGGTGTATTACATCCAGTATGCTCACGCACGGATTTGCAGCGTGCTGGAGCAGTGGGGCGGAGTAGCAGCCGACCTGGCCGATGCCGACACCGCAGCCCTGACCGGCAGCCACGAGCTGGCGCTGCTCAACCGCCTCGCGGAATACCCGGAAACGCTGCAAGGCGCCGCCGCCGAGATGGCGCCCCACCTGATCGCCTACTACCTCAAGGATCTGGCCGGCGAACTGCACAGTTACTACAATGCCGAACACTTCCTGGTAGACGACGAAACCCTCAAGCTGGCGCGCCTGGCACTGGTAACCGCCACACGCCAGGTGTTGCGCAACGGACTGGGGCTGCTCGGTGTGAGTTGCCCGGAAAAAATGTAATTCGGCGAAAATCCAACACGGCAAAAATGTAATTTATGGCAAGAGACTACAAACGCAGCGAACGGCCCTCCGCATCCTCCCCCAAAAAAGACGGCCATCCCATGCTTGCCGGCGTGCTGATCGGCCTGTTCATCGGCCTGGCTGCGGCAATCGGCGTGGCGGTCTACATCAACAAGTCGCCCACCCCGTTCGTCGCCAAACCCAAACCTGCCGAGCTGACCGCGCCAGCGCAACCAGCCGCCAAGGAAACGCTACCCGAGGTCGCCAAGCCTGAAGCGCCGGCCGCCGCCCCAGCCGCCAAACCGGTGGAAAAGCAGCGTTTCGAGTTCTACGACATCCTTCAGGGCAAGGAAGCGCCGGTCACCGAGCAGGAAGTGAAAGCTTCCGCCGCGCAGCAGCCCGCCGGCAAACTCAAGGATAATTATTTCCTGCAGGCCGGGGCGTTCCAGCCCGAAGCCGA
>CALMWM010000076.1 GCA_937873435.1 uncultured Gallionellaceae bacterium | reverse complement strand
TCACGGTTAGCGTCGTATCCATGCCTGTGAAGACGAATCACGGGCAAAAATATTGTGGGAATCGTAAAAAAAAGCGGGAGGGAAAAACCGGCATTAGCTGAAATAGTTTCGAAAGGCCAGGAAAACATCGGAAAGCCTTTGAGCCGCCGAGTTCGGACAGAGGTTCAGTCGCCGACGTAAGGATTGCTGCGCCGCTCTGCGCCGAAAGTGGACGAGGGGCCATGGCCGGGGATGAAAATCACATCGTCGCCAAGCGGCCACAGGCGTTCGCGGATCGACGCCAGCAGGGTATCGAGATCGCCGCCGGGAAAGTCAGTACGCCCGATCGAGCCTTGAAACAGCACATCGCCGACAAATGCCACGGACGTGGCAGCATGGAAGAACACCACGTGACCGGGAGTATGGCCCGGGCAATGCAACACTTCCAGGGTCTGGTTGCCGACCGTCACCTGATCGCCGTGAGCCAACCAGCGGTCGGGCTTGAATGCCGCCGTGTGGGGAAAACCGAACATGGCGCTCTGTTGCGGCAAGTCGTTGAGCCAGTATTCGTCCGCCCGATGCGGCCCGACAATCGGAATCTGCAATTGCACCGCCAGTTCCGCCGCAGCACTGACATGGTCGATATGGCCGTGCGTCAGCAGCAGGCTGACCAACTTTAACCCTCTTTCCGCGACCGCCGCGAGCAGACGTTCCGCATCTCCGCCGGGATCGATCAGCGTAGCGGCACGGGTTTGCTCGCACCATAGCAAGGTGCAATTCTGCTGGAAGGGGGTAACCGGGATAACGACGAATTTCATCGGGTGGATTATAACGGGATAAGGTAAAATAAGCGGCTTGCAGGACGATTTTTTGGAGGTTCCATGCGTAGTGAAGTTCATGTACACGGCAGTCTGTTTTGCTGCAAGGGCGTTAGTCTGACGCAGGTTGAAAACGGCCTGCGCAAATGGCTGGAATACATGGACGTGGAAAATATCGGCGAAATGCGCAGCCTGGAGCGCGCCGAACCGGGAATCACCTTCGACCGCGCCGAGCGCATTCTGGATATCTGCTGGACCGGGGAAGTCGGGCACAGTTTCAACCAGTGCCTGCAGGAAACCCTGCACGACATGGGGCCGCTGCTCGAACGCGCCTGCGAAATCGAACTCACCTTTTACCACGACGACGAGGACGGCGACGAATACCAGGTACTGTTCGCCGGCCCCAGCGCTGAAGCAATCCATCAAGCGCAACGGCTACGCATGGTGGAAGACGTTGCCGACCAGCTCTCGCGCCACTTCGGCCCCGACGAGGTCGACCAGGTAAGCACCCTGGTCAACCAGCTTTTCGACAAGGACTGGGAACAAAAGCGCGCGCAAATGGAAAGCGACTTTCCTGCATCCGGCAACCTGATTCATTTTCGCCACAAGCACTTGCATTAAGCTTCACAGTGGTTACGCACAAGACCTAAACTACTACAGGGATAGTCATGTCTGCTCTTACCTGCTCCTCATCCTGGCTAGCGCTGGAAGCGCACCAGAAATCGCTGGCGACAACACACCTGCGCGGCCTTTTCGCCGCCGATCCGACGCGCTTCGAAGAATTTTCCAGCGAGGCTTGCGGCATCCTGCTCGATTATTCGAAGAACCTGATCACGGCCGAAACCCGTAGGTTGCTGCTGGATCTGGCGCGCCATGCCGAACTTGAAGACTGGCGCGACAAAATGTTTTCCGGTGAAAAAATCAATTTCACCGAACAGCGTGCGGTACTCCACACCGCCTTGCGCAACCGTTCGGAGCGCCCAGTAGTGGTCGACGGGCAGGATGTCATGCCGGGGGTGCGGCGGGTGCTGGCGCACATCCGCGAGTTTTCCGAGCGCTTGCATAGCGGCGCATGGCGCGGCTATACCGGCAAACCCATCACCGATGTGGTGAATATCGGCATCGGCGGTTCGGATCTCGGCCCGGCGATGGTCTGCGAAGCGCTCAAGCCCTACGGCCAGCCGGGGCTGACCATGCATTTCGTATCGAACATCGACGGCACCCACCTCGCCGAAACCTTGCGCCAGATCGACCCGGAAACCGCGCTGTTCATCATCGCCTCCAAGACTTTTACCACCCAGGAAACCATGACCAACGCCCACTCGGCGCGCACCTGGTTCCTCGCTCAAGGCGCCGGCGAAGCGGCCATCGCCCAGCATTTCGTCGCGGTTTCCACCAATGCCAAGGCAGTCACCGCTTTCGGCATCGCCACCGCCAACATGTTCGAATTCTGGGACTGGGTGGGGGGGCGCTATTCGCTGTGGTCAGCGATCGGCCTGCCCATTGCCGTATATATCGGCATGGACGCCTTTGAAGCGTTGCTGGCCGGAGCCCACGAGATGGACGAGCATTTCCGCACGGCACCGCTGGCGCGCAACCTGCCGGCCATCCTCGGCCTGCTCGGCGTGTGGTATGTCAATTTCTGGAACGCCCGCAGTCATGCGGTGCTGCCGTATGACCAGTATCTGCACCGTTTCCCGGCCTATCTCCAACAATTGGACATGGAAAGCAACGGCAAACGCGTCGACCGCAACGGCGAGCCGGTCGATTACGCCACCGGCCCGGTACTCTGGGGCGAAGCCGGCACCAATGGTCAGCACGCGTTCTACCAGTTGATCCATCAGGGTACCCAGATGATCCCGGCGGATTTTATTGCCCCGGCAACCAGCCACAACCCGCTCGGCGAGCATCATCCCATTCTGCTGTCGAACTTCTTTGCGCAAACCCAGGCACTGATGAAGGGTAAAACAGCGGAAGAAGCCCGCGCGGAATTGGCCGCCAGCAGCTTATCCGGCGCCGAACTGGAAAAACTGTTGCCGCACAAGGTTTTCCCCGGCGACAAGCCCACCAATTCATTGATGTTCGCCCGGCTCGACCCGCGCACCTTGGGCGCGCTGATCGCGCTCTACGAACACAAGGTATTCGTGCAGGGCGTGGTCTGGAATATCAATTCGTTCGACCAATGGGGGGTGGAACTTGGTAAACAACTGGCGCAAAATATTCTCCCGTCATTGGCGGGTAATGAGAAAATCAGCACCTACGATGTATCTACCAACGGCCTGATCAACTATTACAAGGCCGCAAAATCAACCATTGGATAAACATTCACATCATGACCGTTGAACTCACCGCCGAGGAGCAACAAGAACTCGCAAAGCTGCTGAGCAGCGGCATTACTCTTCCGGCACAGCCGAAAATCATGCTGGAAATGGATCGCCTGATCAACAAGCCCAAAGTCAGCATGAACGCGATTGCCAAACTGGTCAGCAAGGACCCGGCATTGACCGCGATCATTTTCCGCATCATCGGTTCGCCGATCTACGGCCTGCGCAAGCCCATCGATTCAGTGGAAAAAGCCATTTCGGTGATCGGCCTGACGCAGATGGCCAATATCGTCAAATCCGCCGCCCTGCGCCAAGCCGTCGGAGGTGCCGAACCTTTCTACGAGTGGTTCTGGGAACGTTCCGGCGACATTGCCCAGCTATGCGCGATCATTGCTCACAAGCAGCGCATGGTGTGCAACATTTTCCCGGACCAGGCACAACTCGCCGGTTTATTCCATGATTGCGGCGTTCCCATGTTGATGCAGCGCTTTCCTGAATACTGCACCACTTTCCGCTCGGCGCATGACCGGAAATGGCCGAACGTGGTGGAAGAGGATCGCACCCTGCAAACCGATCATGCGGTAGTCGGTTTCCTGATCGCCAAGCACTGGAACCTGCCAGATTTCATTT
>CALMWM010000075.1 GCA_937873435.1 uncultured Gallionellaceae bacterium | reverse complement strand
TAACGGCCTAGGTCATCCCAGCCGATTGTCGAACGTTGTTCGAAGCGCAGCATCGCAATCAACCACAATGAGGAGACACCGCATGAAACTGAAATGGATACTTGGAGCCGTCGCGATGGTTTTTTCCGCATCCGTATTGGCGCAAGCCCCGGCGCCCGGCAATGGCCCGCTCAAGGCCGACCGCCAGGCATTGCAGGCCGATCGTGCACAGATCAGGGCGGATCGTGAAAAAATGAGGAACGACCGCCAAAAATTGCGTGCGGACAGGAAGGCGGCCAGGGCCAATAGGGCCGCCGGAAAATAAATCAGGTTTGGTTGGTGAAAAGCCCGGTGCGTGCACCGGGCTTTTCTTTGGGGGCGAGGTTTATTCGATAGTGTGAGACAGGCTGCACGAATATCGGGCTTCGGTGCTCGTGAAAGACCCAAAGTTATCGCAACTTCTCAAGATGTCCTTTTCCTTGTAGCTCATCCCCAAAAAGAACGCCCCTACGATAATCGCGGCGATAATCAAGAATCCAGCTTCACGCATGATTTGCTTTCAATCCTCAAGCCAAATGGCCTAATATTGTACGCGGCCGGTTGGTCTGCCGGCTACTGGCTTAGCTGGGGGGGGGTATGGACGATTTCATGCGCGCGGCTATCGCCGAAGCACAGCAAGGATTGGCCGAGGGCGGCATCCCCATCGGTTCGGTGCTGGTTTACCAGGGGCGCGTCATCGGACGCGGCCATAACCGGCGCGTGCAAAAAGGCAGCTCGATCCTTCATGGCGAAATGGATGCGCTGGAAAATGCCGGCCGGCAGCCCGCCCGCGTCTACCGGGAAGCCGTTCTTTACACCACCCTATCGCCCTGCGTGATGTGCAGCGGCGCTATCCTGCTGTACGGCATACCCAGGGTGATCGTCGGCGAAAACCACACTTTCATGGGGGAGGAAAACCTGCTCCGTTCGCGCGGCGTGAAAGTCGAAGTGCTGCAAGATGCTACTTGCATCGCCCTGATGAAAGACTTTATCGCCCATAACACGCTGCTGTGGAACGAAGACATCGGCACCTGAAGCGGATGCTGCGGGTTGCCGCTATCCTCAGGCGCCGCGCCACGCCAGGTCGGGTTCGCGGGCCGCCTTGACGTCGTCGAGGCGGCGCACCGGCAAGGTGTAAGGGGCGCCCTTGACCAGCGCCGGGTCGCTTTCGGCTTCGGCGCGGATCGCCTGCATCGCCGCGACGAAACTATCCAGCGTCTGGCGCGTTTCGGTCTCGGTGGGCTCGATCAGCAGGCACTCCGGCACCAGCATCGGGAAGTAGGTGGTGGGGGCGTGAAAGCCGTAGTCGAGCAGGCGCTTGGCCACGTCCATCGCGCTCACTCCGGTGCGCTCCTTGAGCTCCTTGATCGAGATGATGAATTCATGGCTGGCGCGCCGCGCCGGATAGGCTGCGGCGAAGCCGGCAGCCTTGAGTTCCGCCATCAGGTAATTGGCGTTGAGGGTGGCAATATCGGCCACCCGTTTCATCCCCTCCTTGCCCACCATGCGCATGTAGACGTAAGCGCGCAGCAGCACCCCGACGTTGCCGAGATTCGCCGACAGGCGCCCGATGGAATGGGGGCGGTCGCGTTCGTCGAGCAGGCGGTAGTTGGCGTTTTCACAGGCGATCAGCGGTAGCGGCAGGTAGGGCAGCAGGCGTTCGCTGACGCCCACCGGGCCAGCGCCGGGGCCGCCACCGCCGTGCGGGGTGGCGAAGGTCTTGTGCAGATTGACATGGATTACGTCGAATCCCATGTCGCCGGGGCGCACCCGCCCCAGAATTGCGTTGAGGTTGGCGCCGTCGTAGTAGGTCAGCGCACCGGCATCGTGGGCGATCTGCTGGATGGCGCGGATGGTTTTCTCGAACACCCCCAGCGTGGACGGGTTGGTCAGCATCAGCCCGGCGGTTTGCGGGCCGACCGCCGCACGCAGCGCGTCGAGGTCGATGTCGCCGTTGCCGTCGGTGGGAATCTCGCGCACCCGGTAGCCGCACATTGCGGCGGTGGCCGGGTTGGTGCCGTGCGCCGCGTCGGGGACGATGATCTCGTTGCGCCCCTCGTCGCCGCGTGCGCGGTGGTAGGCGCGGATCATCGCCACCCCGGCGAATTCACCTTGCGCGCCGGCCATCGGCGATAGCGCTACCCCGCTCATCCCGGTGATTTCCTTGAGCATTTCCTGCAACTCGTAGAGGCAGGCCAGCACTCCCTGCCCGGTTTCCTCCGGCGCCAGCGGGTGGCGCGCCAGGAATTCGCGCTGCATCGCCAGCACGTTGGCGACGCGTGGGTTGTATTTCATGGTGCAGGAGCCGAGCGGATAGAAATGGGTGTCGATGGAGAAATTCTTCTGCGACAGCCGGGTGTAGTGGCGTACCGCGTCCATTTCCGACACTTCCGGCCAGCCCGGCGGCGTTTCGCGCAGGTAGGCGGCGGGGATGTCGTCGGCCGGCGGCGGCGCGGCGGGTGCCAGCGCGGGATTGCCGCGACCGGGCTGGGAGAGATCGAAGATCAGCATGGTTGTCTTATTCCAATGTGTAATAAACCAGCATTAATTTTCCCTCTCCCCCAGCCCCTCCCCCGCAAGCCCTCTCCCCAACCCTCCCCCAAAGGGAGAGAGGGCAATCGTCCCCTCTCCCGCCAGCGGGAGAGGGTTAGGGAGAGGGCCCCGGGGAGGGGTGCGCGGTAGCGCGGGAGAGGGTGCATTGCCATAGCGAAATGAAGTTGTCTCAATCACCACTTGCTGGCGGCGCTGGGTTTCAGCTTGGTGCAGGCCGGCCCCTGGTTGCGCCGGCCGACGATGCGCCCGAGGTGCTCGGCGTAGCGCTGGATGTCTTCCGGGGTGCGGGTTTCGGTGGCGCACACCAGGATCGCGTCGCCCAACTCGGGATACCAGCGCGACACGTCCACGCCGCCGACGATGCCTTGTGCGCGCAGCGCCCGCAGCACTTCCTGCGCCGGAACGTCGAGGGCGATCACCGCCTCGTGGAAATACGGCTCGGAATGCAGCCGCACGACGCCGGGGATCGCCGTCACCTGTTCGAGCAGCGCGCGGGTGTTGGCGTGGCAGGCTCGCGCCACTTTCGCCAGCCCCTGCGGGCCGAGCAGCGCCATGTACAGCGTCGCCGCGCTGGCCAGCAGGCCCTGGTTGGTGCAGATGTTGGAGGTCGCCTTGCCGCGCCGGATATGCTGTTCGCGCGCTTGCAGGGTCAGGGTAAAGCCCGGCTTGCCGTCCAGGTCGAGCGTGCGCCCGACGATGCGCCCCGGCATCTGGCGCGCCAATTCCTGGCGGCAGGTCATGAAGCCGAAGTAAGGGCCGCCCGAGGAAAGCGGCGCACCCAGCGGCTGGCCCTCGCCGACCACGATGTCGGCGCCCTTGGCGCCCCAGCGGCCGGGCGGCTTGAGCAGGCCGAGAGAGACCGGGTTGACCACGGCGATCACGCGGATGCCCTGGGAATGCGCCCAGTCGGTGAGCAGGTCGACCTCTTCCAGCACCCCGAAGAAATTCGGCTGGGGGATCACCAGCGCGGCGAATTCCTGCCCCTCGTAATGCGCCAGGGCTTCGGCCACGCTGTGGCCGCCCTCGGTGCAATAGGGCAGGGTGACCAGTTCGATGTCCTGGGCGCCGACGATGGTGCGCGTCACCTCCTGCCACACCGGGTGGACGGTAGCGGGAACCAGAATGCGCTTGGCCGACTTGTGCGCGCGCACCGCCATCAGCACCGCTTCGGCGAGCGCCGAGGCGCCGTCGTAGAGGGTGGCGTTTGAAACCGCCATGCCGGTCAGCGCCGCCATCATCGACTGGAATTCGTAAAGGATTTGCAGGGTGCCCTGGCTGGCTTCGGCCTGATACGGGGTATAGGCGGTATACAGCTCGCCGCGCGTGACCAGTTGCCATACCGCCGCCGGGATGTGGTGCTCGTAGGCGCCGGCGCCGCTGAAGTTGAGCCAGCGCCCGTCCTGCGCGGCGCGCTCTTCCATCAGGCGGGTTACCGCCATTTCGTTGAGGGCGACGGGCAGGTTCAGTTCGCCGCAGCGCACCTCTGCCGGGATCTCGTCGAACAGTTCTTCCACGCTATCCGCGCCGATGCACGCGAGCATGGCGCGGATGTCGTCGTCGGTATGGGGAATGAAGGGCATCAGTGTCCCTCGGCGTCGACCACGGCTTGATAGCCTGCTGCATCGAGCAGCGTGTCGAAGTCGGCGGGGTTGTCCGGCATGATGCGGAAAATCCAGGCGCCATACGCATCCTGATTGATCAGTTGCGGCGCGCCGGAGAGTTCCACGTTGGCCGCTGTTACCTTTCCGGCCAGTGGCGCGTAGACGTCGGAGGCGGACTTGACAGACTCCACCACTGCGCATTCCTCGCCGACGGCGAGTTGGCGTCCTGCGGCGGGGGGCTCGACGTAAACCAGGTCGCCCAGCATCTGCTGGGCTGCGTCGGTGATACCGACGGTCATGCTGCCGTCGGCTTCGCGCCGTACCCATTCGTGGGAGGCGGTGTATTTGAGGTCGGCTGGAATGGTCATGCAGGATCTCCCGATGTTGGATTTTCAATGGGGCCGAATACCCCTGAGGTTTGGTTAAATTTCACTGTAGCACGGCTTGCCGTGGCGCACGAAGGGGTACTTCACCACTTTGGCCTGGAGGCGCTTGCCGCGAATTTCCACTTCGGTCGTGGCACCGGTCTGGATCCCGAGCGGCACCCGTGCCAGGGCGATGGACCGGTTCAGCGTGGGCGAAAAACTGCCGCTGGTGATCTCGCCGTCGCCCAGCGCGGTGTGGACAACCTGGTGGGCGCGCAACACGCCGCCCTGTTCCAGCAGCAGCCCCACCAGCTGCCGCTGCGGCGGGTTGGCCAGCAAGGCCGCCTTGCCGATGAAATCGCGTGGACTTTGCAAATCCACCGTCCAGGCCAGGCCGGCTTCCAGCGGGCTGGTGGCTTCATCCATGTCCTGGCCGTAAAGGCTCATGCCGGCTTCCAGGCGCAGGGTGTCGCGCGCGCCCAATCCTACCGGCTTCACGTCCGCTGCCGCCAGCGCCAGCCACAAGGCGGCAGCATCCGGCGCCGGCAGCATGATTTCGAAACCGTCTTCGCCGGTGTAGCCGGTGCGCGCGAAGAACCAGGGCGGCATCACATGCGCCTGGAAAAGCACCAGCGCCTGGGTGGATGTCTGCGAGCCGGGCAGCGCCTGCCATACCTTGGCGCGCGCGTTCGGCCCTTGCACCGCGATCATCGCCAAATCGGGGCGGGGCGTAATTTTGAGGGCGGGGGCGCGGGTGTCGCGCTGCTTGAGCATCCAGGCGATGTCTTTCTCCGCCGTGGCGGCATTGATCACGATGCGGAACCAGTCCTCGCTGAGGAAATACACGATCAGGTCGTCGAGCACCCCACCGTCTTCGTGCAACAGGCAGGAATAAAGCGCCTTGCCGGGCAGCGTCAGCTTGTCGATGTTGTTCGCCAGCAGGATGCGCAGGAAATCGCGCGCCTCTGCGCCTTCGACATCCACCACGCGCATGTGGGAAACGTCGAACATCCCGGCATCGCGCCGCACCTGGTGGTGCTCCTCGATTTGCGAGCCGTAGTGGAGCGGCATCTCCCAGCCGCCGAAATCCACCATTTTCGCCCCCATGTCGCGGTGGGTCTGATAAAGCGGGGTTCTTTTCAGCATGGGACGGCCTTTAGCGGGTGGCGGATGGGGAATTATAGGGGCAAGTGTCGCTTGAGGGTATCGGCATGGCGATGCGGCGTGCTAAATTCAAGTTACCCCTGCCGGGCAGGGAAGAACGGCGGATTTTTGGTAAACTGGCAGCAATAACCGCGTCTATGCGCGGAGCGGCCAATTTTTCGTGGGATATTCTTCGTGCGCCTTGCTGAATTTGTTCTGACCGTTGCGTTATGCGGGTTCTTGCCGGTTTTCGGCGCTCTTCCGGTGGCCGAGGCGAAGGACAATA
>CALMWM010000074.1 GCA_937873435.1 uncultured Gallionellaceae bacterium | reverse complement strand
CGACCAGCGGTAGCCGGGTCTTTGTTGACCACCTGGGCGACAGAGCACACCAGTTTGATGATGCGTTTAGCCATGAAGTAGCCAGGCGCGGCCTTGCCGCCGATGAGCACGCAACGCGGCGTCCAGTTTGCGGTGTCGCCGCGTTTGATGCGGTCGTAGAGATGGATCACATGAAGCACGTTGAGCAGTTGTCGCTTGTATTCGTGGATGCGCTTGACTTGTACGTCGAAGAGCGCGTCGACATCGAATTCGACGCCGCAATCCCGCTTCACCAGTTCGGCCAGGCGTGCTTTGTTGGACTGTTTGATGTCATGCCATTCGTCGCGGAAGGCGACATTGTCGGCATGAGGGGCAAGCTGCCGGAGTTGCGCCAGATCGGTGATCCAGTCCTCGCCGATGGTGCGGGTGATCAGCGCGGAGAGGCCGGGATTGCTCCAGGCCAACCAGCGGCGCGGCGTAACGCCGTTAGTCTTGTTGTTGAATTTCTCCGGCCACAGTTCGTAGAAATCGCGGAACAGGTGCTGGGTCAACAGCTGGGAGTGCAGGTCGGCAACGCCGTTTACCGACATGCCGGCCACCACGGCCAGGTAGGCCATGCGTACTTGCGGTTCGTGGCCCTCCTCGATGATCGACATGCGGCGCTGGCGCTCAGTGTCGCCGGGCCAGCGGTGCGCCACTTCCGTCATAAAGCGCGCGTTGATTTCCCGCACGATTTCCATCAGGCGCGGCAACAGCCGCCCGAACATGCGTTCCGGCCATCTTTCCAAAGCTTCCGGCAGCAGTGTGTGGTTGGTATAGGCTATGGTGCGGCGCACGACGCTCCATGCCTCGTCCCATTCCATGCCGCACTCGTCCATTAGCAGGCGCATTAGTTCGGGAACTGCGCAAGTGGGGTGGGTGTCGTTGAGCTGGAAGCAGTTTTTGTCGGCGAAACGGCTGAAATCGTTGCCGTGGTTGAGTTTCCAGCGGCGCAAAATATCCTGCAGGCTGGCGGACGCGAGGAAATATTGCTGGCGTAAGCGCAGTTCCTTGCCGTTTTCGCTGGCGTCGTTGGGGTATAGCACCATGGTGATGTGCTCGGCGGCATTTTTGGTCGCCACGGCTTCGGTATAGCTGCCGGCGTTGAATTCGTGCAGGTTGAACTCGTCGGTGGCAGCCGAATTCCACAGGCGCAGGGTGTTGACGGTGTTGTTGCGGTAACCGGGGATCGGTACGTCGTAAGGCACCGCGAGGACGTCGTTGGTATCCACCCAGTGCGCGTGAAGACGGCCATCGTTGCTGTTGCGGTATTCGGTGCGACCGCCGAACTGGATACGGCAGGTGTATTCCGGGCGTTCGATTTCCCAAGGGTTGCCGTCGCGCAGCCAGTGGTCGGGCTCTTCCTGCTGGTAGCCGTTGTCGATTTTCTGGCGGAACATGCCATATTCGTAACGGATACCATAACCCATCACCGGCAGTTGCAGGGTAGCACAGCTATCCAGAAAACACGCGGCAAGCCTTCCCAAACCGCCATTGCCCAGTCCTGCGTCGTTTTCCTGATCGGCGATTTCCTCCAGCACCAAGCCGAGTTTGCGCAATGCTTCGGTGGTGTCTCGATCGACATCCAGGTTGAGCATGGTGTTACCGAGTATCCGCCCCATCAGAAATTCCATGGACAGGTAGTAGGTGCGCTTGGAATCTTCCTCGTCGTAGGCGTAGGCGGTGTTTTTCCAGCGTTCCACCAGGCGGTCGCGCAAGGAGAGCGCCAGTGAGGAATAAACATGAAAAGCGGAAAGGCACATCTTGTCGCGCCCCAGGGTGTGACTGAAATAGCGGCGGAAATCGTTGACGATGCTGTCGGCATCCATCCCCAGCGCGGGGAGATCGGTTATATCTGGGGCAGGTTTGCTTAAGACGAGTGGTTCGGAATGCACTTGTTACTCCCTGAATTGAAAATGGGCAATTATTTTTCTGAATTTAGGATTATACGTGCAACTTTGACCCCGCTTCTAATTGCGCCTTCGAGCGTGGCCGGATATTCCCCGGCGGTGTAGTCTCCGGCCAGGTAAAAGTTGTGCAACGGCGTGGCTTGTGTCGGGCGTTTCAGCCCGATTGTGCAGGCGAAAGTGGCACGTTTCTCCGCGATGATTTCGATCCATTGCGGGGGCGGCAGATTGCCGAACGTGCTGCACAATTCCTCATGCACGCATTGCGCCAGTTGCTCGCGCGTCAGCTTTTCATGATCCCCTTCGGCGCTGATGACGGCTGTGAGCAACCCTTTGGCACGCCCCAATTGCCCAAGGTCGAATACCCATTGGGTGTAGCCGCCGCTCATGCCGAGCAGGGGCGATGGGAGGGCGACGCTGGCGGGGTAGCGCAGGTATAGCGAATAAATCGGCTGGTAGGCGAACTTGCTTACCATCTCCACGCTAGCCGCCAGTTCGGGCAGCTTTTCTGTCAGTCCTGCCAAGCGTTGCGGCGGAACCGCGCAGACCACTTGGTCGAAATGGCGCAAGTCTTCATCCGTGGTC
>CALMWM010000073.1 GCA_937873435.1 uncultured Gallionellaceae bacterium | reverse complement strand
CGGAGGGTTTGCGGATCACAACATAGCCGCCGATGCCGAACAGATGCGGCAGGTAGCTGTTGGCCTTTTCGTCGATGGTCACGCAAAATGGGCGCAGCCCCATGTGGCGCGCCTCGATCAGCGCCATGCGGGTATCTTCGACGCCGTAGCGGCCCTCGTACTGGTCGAGGTCGTTGGGTTTGCCGTCGGTGAGGATCAGCAACAAGCGCTGGGTGGCGCGCTGCTTCGCCAGCAGGCTGGCGGAATGGCGAATCGCGGCGCCCATCCGGGTATAAAAACCCGGCTTGACCGCAGCGATGCGCCCGCGCACCTCGGCGTTGTACTTATGCTCGAATTCCTTGATCACATGGAAGCGGATGTTCTCACGCTTCAGCGAGGAAAAACCGTACAGGCCGAAACGGTCGCCGGTGGCCGAGAGCGCTTCAGAAAACAGGAACAGGCTGTCCTTGATCACGTCGATCACCCGCGCGTGGTCGCTCACCCAGGCGTCGGTGGACAGCGACAAGTCGGCGAGCAGCAGGCAGGCAAGGTCGCGGTCGCGGTACTGGTGGGTCTTGTAGAGCCCCTGTTCGCGTGTGGTGAGGCCGCTCATGCGGTCGGCGGTGAACTGCACGCAGGCGTCGAGATCCAGCTCGCTGCCGTCGAATTGCCCTTTCAGCCACACCTTGGCCGGCGTCAGCGCCTCGAACTGGCTGCGCAGGCGGCGCGCGGTGGCGGCGAGGTGCTGCGGCAGCGGGCAAGGCACGGCGCGGTGCGCGATCATCGGCTGGAGGCGGCAGTGGTTGGGCTGCATCAGCTGTTTCTTGTAATGCCATTCCGGCAGCAGCACCCCGCCGCCGAGCGGCGCGTCGTCGCTCGACGCGGAAGGCAGGTCGAGGTCGAAGCGGAATTTCGAAGCGGTGGTCTGGTTGTCGCGCGCCACGCTGATCTTGTCAAGGTCTTTGGCGGCCTCGTCCTGGCCGTAACCCTCGTCTTCCTCGGTGGCGCGGTTGACCTTGATGTATTCCGCCCAGCTGAAAATGCTTTCGGCGCGGAAAAACAGCATGAAAGCGTTTTTTTCGTCCGGCATGTCCACCCGTTCCGCTTCCAGGCGCTGCCCGTCGGTTTTTTTCCTTACGCTATTGCCGTTGCTTTCCTGCCCCTGCGCCTCGCCGGTAAAACTGTCAGTCGTACCGTCGCTGCGCGGCGGATGCGGATGCAGCCACAGGTGCACCGGGTAGAACGGCTTGCGGGCGAGCGGCAGGGATTCGACGCTACCGGGATTTTCCAGCGCGGCGCGGATCGCACGTTCCTGCGCCGCCTCGTCGTCGGGCAGCCTGGCGGGATCGGGGCGCAAGGCGAAGAGCGGCTCCAGCAGGCGCCGGTAGCGCACTTCCAGGCCGGGGAAACGCTCGAACACTTCCAAGGTGGCGTGCTGGTGGCGGGTAAACCAGTGCAAGCGCCGCTGCGGTTTGGCGGCGGCGAGCGCGATCAGCCACAGGTAGAGGTCGCGGTTGAGCGCGCGCTGCGGCAGGATGTCGATGGCGGCGGGCAGGCGCAGAATTTCCTGGTCGAGCCAGGTCAGCTCGGCTTTTTGGTTGCTGCCGGCCACCCGCTCCAGAAAAGTGCGGCGCGCGCCGTGCGCGGTAGCCGACGCGGCCTTGATGGATAAGCCGCTATCGCCGCCGAGCGCGCGAAACACGATCCCCGCCGTCTTGCCGATCTGCTCCAGCGTCACCGCTTCCTGCGGATAGCGCCGGTCCGCGGCGCGGGTGATGATCTTGTGCCAGAGGGCGCCTACCTGTTCTTCCATCGTCGGGTCGTTGAGTGCGAAAACGTCAATATAGCGCTTCCGTCCGGTTAACGACTTGCGTCAAGTCAAGAAAGCGGCTGTCATTATTTTGAAAGCCGAAGCGGTCATAATGCGAGTATGTGGAAATTAACAATTATTTTATGCGCGCTTTGGCTGCCTGCATCCGTCGCCCTTGCCGCACGTCCGATGATCACCGACGATGCGCGCCTGACCGACGCCAAAGCCTGCCAAGTCGAATCGTGGATCAAGTTCAACCGAAACAGCACCGAGAAATGGGCGCTGCCCGCCTGCAATCCCGGTGGCAACCTGGAATTTACCCTGGGTGGCGGCATTGGCGAGAATATCCAGGGGATGGAGACCACCGATGTGATGGTGCAGGCCAAAACCCTGCTGAAACCGCTAGAAACCAATGGATACGGGGTTGGACTGGCGATCGGCAATATCCGGCATCCGGCGATTTCGACCGGCAGCAACCTGATCGGCGACCTGTATGCCTATGTTCCCGCCAGTTTTTCCTCCAAGGACGATTTCTTTGTCTTGCACACCAATCTTGGGGTACTTCGCTCGCACGACGAGGGAAAAAACCACCTCACCTGGGGGGTGGGTTCGGAAACGCAGGCCACCCCGAGTGTCGCCGTCATCGCCGAAACTTTCGGACAGGAAACCGGCAGGGGGCTTTATCAGCTGGGCTTGCGCTATTGGGTCGCGCCGAACCGCGTTCAGGTCGATACCACTTACGGCAATCGTTTTGGAAGCGGAGGAGCAGAGCGCTGGTTTTCCATTGGGCTGCGCCTGATTTCACCGCCTTTTTTTCCCTGAATAGCTTCCCCACCCGCGAGTTGGAGGCTCTTTCAGAAGAGGGCTGCCATGCCATGCACCGCGAAACAGCACCGATTTAGGGACAGACCTGATTGATCCATCATGCTTCCCCGTATTTTTCGGATTTTCTTTCGCATCCCTTTGGAAGCGAAGCTGGAGCAGCTTCCGACGTTGCGATCCAACCAGCAATAACGTAACATAAATTATCTTATATATGACATACAAATAGCACTCCAACGCACTGGCCGATAACTTGAAGTTTATCCATGCGTGAATAAAGTCGGACTTTGCCGCGCTTGTCGTCTAAGCTATCAAAATCAGCAGGAAGCATTAGGCGGCAATACGCCGCCAAAACCTAAAATCAGAAGAAGCCAAGGAGATGATCATGAATTTTCTGCGCAATATCCCGCTACGGGGAAAGCTGGTGCTCCTGTCCATTATTGCCGCGGTCGTGCTGATTCTGACATCGGCGGCATCGCTGTATTCGCTGAACAACAACCTCATTGCGGAACGCCAGACCAAAACCCGGCATCTGGTCGAAGCCGCCCACAGCGTAGTCGCGAGCTTCTACCGTCTTCAGACGGAAGGCCTGCCCGAGGCCGAAGCCCAGCGTCAGGCGATCGCCACCCTCAAGGCCATGCGCTACGACGGCAATGAATATTTCTGGATCAACGACATGCAGCCGCGCATGGTGATGCATCCCACCAAACCCGAACTCGACGGCAAGGATCTGTCGGATATTCAAGATCCGCAAGGGAAAAAACTGTTTGTGGAATTCACGCGCACGGTACGCGAGCACAAGGCCGGATTGGTCGACTACATGTGGCCCAAACCCGGCCTCAAGGATCCGGTACCGAAGATTTCCTACGTCATGGGCTTCGAGCCGTGGGGCTGGGTCATCGGCTCGGGCATCTACATCGACGACGTCAACGCAATTTTCCTCAAGGCAGCCGGACGCGATGCGCTGATCGGAGGTATCGGCCTGATGCTGCTGCTCGTCATCAGCGCCGTCATCGCCCGCAATATCTTTGCCCAACTAGGCGGCGAGCCAAGCCTGGCCAAAGAAATTGCCAACGCGGTAGCCGCTGGCGATTTGCTGGGGGAAATTCCGGTCGCGGCGGGCGACACGTCCAGCGTGCTCCATGCCATGCAGCAGATGCAGCACAACCTGCGCAAGATCGTCGCGGAAATCCAGGCCATCGTACAGGGCGCCGTGCAAGGCGACTTCAGCAGGAAAATGGAATTGGAAGGCAAGGCCGGCTATACCAAGACTTTGTCGGAATTGCTGAACCAACTCTCCAACGTCACCGAAGACGGGTTGAAGGACATTTCCCGCGTAGCGCAAGCAGTGGCTGGCGGCGATCTCTCGAAGAAAATCACCCAGGACTACCCCGGCTTGTTCGGCAAGACCGCGCAAGGCATCAACGGCATCGTGAGGGAACTTAACGAAATCGTCACCGAGATACAGTTCATCGCCTTATCCGCCGGCCAGGGCGACTTCAGCACCAAGCTGGATATGGCAGGCAAACATGGCTACAGCAAAACCTTATCCGAACTCATGAACCAACTCTCGGACGTTACCGAGAACGGACTGCTGGACATTATTCGCGTTGCCAACGCACTGGCAGCAGGCGACCTGACTCAGAGCATCACCAAGGAATACCCCGGCCTGTTCGGTCAAACCAAGGACGGCATCAACGCCACCGTGGAGAGTCTCAAGAAGCTGGTAGATGAAATCAAGGTCGCAGTGGAAAACATCAATACTGGTTCCAAGGAAATCGCCATCGGCAACCAGGATTTGTCCCAGCGTACCGAGGAACAAGCATCTTCCCTGGAAGAAACCGCTTCCAGCATGGAAGAACTGACCTCCACCGTGAAGCAGAATGCCGAGAATGCCAAACAGGCCAACCAGCTCGCCATCAGTTCCAGCGATGTCGCCGGCAAGGGCGGCGCGGTGGTTTCCCAAGTGGTCGACACGATGAGTTCGATCAACGAGTCGTCGCGCAAGATCGTCGACATCATCAGCGTGATCGACGGCATTGCCTTCCAGACCAACATCCTGGCCCTCAACGCCGCGGTCGAAGCCGCTCGCGCCGGGGAACAAGGACGCGGCTTCGCGGTAGTGGCTTCGGAAGTGCGTAACCTGGCGCAACGCTCTGCCGCAGCAGCGAAGGAGATCAAGAACCTGATCGGCGATTCGGTGGAGAAGGTCGAAAACGGCACCAAACTGGTTGAACAAGCGGGCCAGACCATGGACGAAATCGTCACCAGCATCAAGCGGGTGACCGACATCATGGCGGAGATTTCGGCCGCATCCGGCGAACAAAGCGCCGGTATCGAACAGGTAAACCTGGCAATCACCCAGATGGACGAAGTCACCCAGCAGAACGCCGCGCTGGTGGAAGAAGCCGCTGCCGCTGCCGAATCGCTGGAAGAACAGGCGCAGAACCTTTCAGCTTCGGTATCGGTGTTCAAGATCGACACCTCCGGCACTGCACGCTTGGCTTTGGCCGACAAAACCGGCTCTGCCAAGCCAGGCGCATCGCATTTCGACGACGCCATCGCAGCCCACATCAAGTGGAAAATCCGCTTGGGGCAGTTTATCGACGGCACCGGCACCGAGAAGCTTGATAGCGCGGTGGTGTGCAAGGACAACCTGTGCGCGCTGGGAAAATGGATCTACGGGGACGGGGAAACACACAAGGCCAACCCGCATTACGGGGACCTGCTGACCAAGCACGCCCATTTCCATCAATGTGCCGGCGACGTGGTGAAAAAAGTCGAAACCAACGACAAAGCCGGCGCCAAATCGTTGCTGGCAGGAGAATTCTCCACAAGCGCAAAAGAAACGGTAACGTCGATCATGGCATTGAAAAGCGAAATAGAATGAGGCACGGTCTGCGCTATCTGGCGGATAGATGTGCATCCTTCGATCATTAGCGGCTAGTGATAAAACTCCACGACCTCCTCTTTCATAGCATACGCGGGCGCATCATCGCCGGTGTGATTCTGCTCCACGCGGTGATGATGGGACTGGTTGTGTTCGACATGCTGACGCGCCAGCAGCATTTCATGGAAGCGCAGATATCCAGCGAAGGGTTGAGCCAGGCCAGAACGCTGGCTGCCAATGCACCGTCATGGCTGATCAGCCGGGACATCAACGGACTCGACGAACTGGTCGGGAGCCTCAAAGCGGTAAAACACCTGCGCCTTGCGCTTATCCTCGACCGGCAAGGCAAGATCCTGGCGACCTCCGACCCCTCACTGTTCGGCCTGACGCTTAACGACTCACCCAGCGTGAACTTGCTGGCGGCGTTGAAGGATGGATCGTCGCAACTTTGGCACGACGGCACGATCGACAGCCTGGCGGAAGTCGTTTCCGGCGGCCAGCCCGTCGGCTATACCCGGATCATCCTGGATGCCGCGCCGGTTCAGGCTGAGCTCGACGCGGTCACGCGCAAAGGCGCCGTGTATACCTTGCTGGCAATAGCACTCGGCGGCCTGATTTCCTGGCTGCTGGTGCGCACCATGACCTCCCGCCTGCAACAACTGTCCCGCGCCGCGGACAGCATTGCTTCCGGGCAGTTGAAAGTGAGCTTGCCCGACCATTCCGGGCGCGACGAGGTTTCCCGCCTGACCCGGGATTTCGCGCAAATGGTCAACGCACTCGACAAGGATATCGGTGAGCGTATCCGTCTCGAAGAAAATCTGCGCCAAATCAACGAAACCCTGGAGCAACGAGTGCGCCATGAGGTCGACAGCAATCGCGCCAAGGATCATCTGCTGATCCAGCAATCGCGCCTGGCCGCGATGGGGGAAATGGCGCGCAATATCGCCCATCACTGGCGCCAGCCGTTGAATGCGCTCGGCCTTCAACTTTACAACATCGGCGACGAATTCCATTACGGCGAGTTGACTGCGGACTCGCTCGACAAGGACATCGCCAACGGCATGGTCTTGATAGAGCAGATGTCGGCCACCATCGACACATTCAGGAATTTTTTCCTGGCCGACCAGGAAAATAGCGTTTTCTCCCTAAACTCGGTGGTGGAGCAAACCTTGTCCATGACGAAACATGAGCTGGAAAGCTTGAGCATCGCCATCGTCACGCACCTCGACGAAAGCGTGCAAACCGAAGGCTATGCCAGGGAATTTTCGCAAATGCTGCTCAACCTGCTGACCAATGCCAAGGACGCGATAGCCGCACACAAAACCGATACCGGCCTGATCGAGATCGCGGTGTGGCGCGAAGACGCTCGTGCTTGCGTATCGATCAAGGATAACGGCGGCGGCATTCCCGAATCGACGCTGCCCCGGATTTTCGACCCGTACTTTACGACCAAATCCGGCGGATCAGGTTTTGGCCTTTACCTCTCGAAAACCATCGTCGAAAACATGGGCGGCGAAATTCATGCGGCCAATGCGCCCGACGGAGGCGCCATCTTCACCGTGAAGATGGCATTGGCGGCATAGCAAGCACACCCGCGAACGGCAATCTGATTACCACCAGGTTTCCACTTGCAGCCCCGCGTTCCAGCCGCGGGTGTCGACACTGAACAGCGGGGCGCCGACCTGGCCGCGCAACGAATCGCTCCAGCTTGCCTGGGTGACGTATGCGCGCACTGCCGGGCGGCTGAGAAAGCCGAGGAGCGGCGCCCATTCCAGCGCTGCGGTGAATTTCCACAGGTGGCCGCTATTCGCTGCGCTATGGTTGATCACCCGGTCGTAGCCGGCCTCGCCCACCAGCCGCCAATGGTCGTCGAGATACCACATCGGACGAGTGCCCAGGCTGATCCAGCTGCGGTCGGCGCCGTCGAAGCGGGCGTGCTCGCGCTTCTCCCAGATGAAGGCGCTCTGCATCGCCCAGCGCGAGCCGTCGTACAAATGCTGCTCCACCAGCCGCCAGGTCCGGGCGGCTTCCAGGTCGACGGCACGGTCGGCGCTGGTGAGCTTGCCCAGATCGGCGCCGCTTTCCGCCGGTGCGGTCCAGGCGTTGCGCCCCGCCCCTAGGCCGTATTGCAACGCCAGCGTGTTCTTGCCGCCGAGGAAATCGGCCTGGCGGTGCTCGCCGGTAACTGCCCAGCCTCGCGCGCCATGGATGGTGATCGGCCCGCCGCTGCCGGTAAACGACGCTCCCTGGATTTCCGCACGGCGCAGGTCGAACATCAGCCTGCCACCGGGATTGGCGCGCACGTTGTACAGGCCGATTTCGTAGTTGCGCGTCGTCACCTGGTCGGGCCAGGCAATACCGTCGTTGAGCGGCGTATCGCGCATCTGGAGATAGGTCAGGGCGAGGTCGCCGAAGCCCAGCGGCAAGTCGCGCACTCCCACGCCGTCGCCTTTCAGATTCATGTAGAAATAGTCGTTGATGTGCACGTCACGCCGCTTGTAATAACGCCGCCCGCCCCACACCTTGGCCGGAGTACCGGCCAAATTGCCTACTTCCACATAGGCCTGCGCCATGGCCTTGTATTCCATGGTATCGCTGTAAGCCTGGTTGAATTCCGGCATCACCTCGGCGCGCACATAAGGCGCACCCTGCCCCTCGCGCAAGCGGTGCTGGTAATACAGGCCGGGCCGGATGTAGGTCTCGCACTCGTTGCCTAGGCGGTATTTTGCGCCGGCATTGGGAGCCTTGAAGCAAAGCTGTGTCTCGCCCCCGGAAACCCCGCCCCCCGCCCGCAGATAGCCGTTCGTACCGATTTCGTGGGCGCCATCGTCCCAAAGCACCGCCGCCTGTGCGGAAAAAGCGATGGAAAAAGCCAGCAACGCCACACCGAATATCGACAATGACCAACTTCCTCGATGCGCCATCAAGATATGCTCCTTTCTTTCTCGAAATCCGATTTCAAGTCTAGTTCAAGATTCGTCATTCGATCCGAGTTGAGCGCCCGCCAGCGCGCCGTCCGGTTGCACCTATCTCAAAGCGTTCCCTGCGGGTTATCTTTCTGCGCTTGGGTGCGCCAGATTAGCAATACCCAGACAATCCCGATAAAATATCCACATATAGGTAACGCTGCCTGACCGTACTGTGAAAACGAACTGGAATGTCTTCGGCACTCAGCGCATGTTCAACATAGAATTTTTCTCATGGCTACGAATCGGCTCCTTCGCTTTTCTGTGCCTATGCTCAGTCGCACCAGCATTCGCCGCGACCGACGACAACCAGCGTTTCCACGAAGAACAGTTGCGGCGCCAGCAACAGATCGAATCCGAACGGGAAAAACGTTTTGAGCAAAAACCCGACGCTATCGGCCCCGCAATACCGATAAAGCCGAAAGAGGAAGTCGGCGAGGAAAAACCCTGCTTCGTGGTGCGCGAAGTCCAGTTCGAACTTGTCCAGGGCAGTCGAGCGCCGGCATCGTGGAAAA
>CALMWM010000072.1 GCA_937873435.1 uncultured Gallionellaceae bacterium | reverse complement strand
GCCGACACCGCACGTCTGTTCATGATGTTCGCCGCGCCGCCGGACCAGCAGCTGGAATGGTCGGATGCCGGGGTGGAAGGCGCATTCCGCTTCCTCAAGCGCCTGTGGAAGGCCGTTTCCGACCATCTCGACAAGGGCGCGGTAGCAGCATTTCCCTCTCCCCAACCCTCCCCCGCAAGCGGGGGAGGGAGCAATGGTTCCCCTCTCCCTCAGGGAGAGGGGGCAGGGGTGAGAGAAAACCTCTCACCCGAACTTAAAGCCTTGCGCTTCCTTACCCACACCACGATCCAGAAAGTCAGCGACGATTATGGCCGCCGCCAGCAATTCAATACCGCCATCGCCGCGGTGATGGAGCTGTTGAACGCCCTCGGCAAATCCAACGACGACAGCCCCGCCGGGCGCGCGGTACAGCAGGAGGCGCTGGAAGCCGCGGTGTTGCTGCTTTCACCCATCGTGCCGCACGCCAGCCAGGCTTTGTGGGCGGAGTTGCGCCCCGGCGCGAACCTGCTGGATGCCTCCTGGCCTGTTGCGGACCAGGCCGCACTGGTGCAGGACGAAATCGAGCTGGTGTTGCAGGTCAACGGCAAGCTGCGCGGCAGCATCACGGTCGCCAAGGACGCGACCAAGGAAGCGATCGAACAGCTGGCGCTGGCTAACCCCAATGTGCAGAAATTTACCGAAGGCAAACCAGTGAAAAAAGTCGTGGTCGTGCCGGGAAGGCTGGTCAATGTGGTGGTCTAGCTTGCGCCTCGCGCTGATTCTTGCCTTGGCGCTCGCGCTGTCCGCGTGCGGTTTCCAGTTGCGCGGCAGGGCCGCCTTGCCCTTCGAGGCGGTGTTCGTCGAGGGCGGCAATCCGTCCATGGTCGTCGATCTGAAACGTGCGATCGTCAGCGGCAGCCGCACCCGCATCGCGGCTAATGCGGGGGAAGCCCAGGCGATCCTGAAAATCGTCGGGGAAATGCGCGAGAAGCGCATCCTCTCCCTGAGCGGCGCGGGCCGGGTGAAGGAATACCTGCTGGTTTACCGCGTGGCGTTCAGCGTCAGCGACCGGCAGAACCGCCCGATGCTGGCGGAGCAGCAGATCGAGCTGCGTCGCGACATGACCTACGACGATGCGCTGCTGCTCGCCAAGGAATCGGAAGAAGCGATGTTGTACCGCGACATGCAGAACGATGCCGTTTACCAGATCCTGCGCCAGCTCAATGCCGCAAAACTGCCGCCGCCGGTGGAGCCCGAAGACTAAGCCATGCGACTCAAACCGGAACAGCTGGCGGCGCACTTGCAACGGGAACTGGCGCCCTTGTACCTGGTATTCGGCGACGAGCCCCTGCTGGCGCAGGAAGCGGCGGACGCGATCCGCAGCGCGGCGCGCCAGCAAGGCTATAGCGAGCGGGAAGTATTCACGGTCGAATCAGGGTTCAACTGGCAGAACCTGCTTGCCAGCGGCAGCAACCTGTCGCTGTTCGCCGAGCGGCGCATCGCCGAACTGCGCATCCCTACCGGCAAGCCGGGTACCGAGGGCAGCAAGGTCATCGACCAGTATTGTGCCAACCTACCGCCGGACACCCTGACGCTGGTGACCTGCCCCAAGCTCGACAAGACCCAGCAGGCCAGCAAGTGGTTCAAGGCGCTGGACGGGGCGGGCGCGGCGGTGCAGGTCTACCCGGTGGAGCGCGGCCGCTTGCCGGATTGGATCGCCGGGCGGCTGGCCGCGCAAAACCAGCGCGCCGACCGCGAAGCCCTGCAATTCCTCGCCGACCGGGTGGAAGGCAACCTGCTGGCGGCGCATCAGGAAATCCTTAAACTCGGCTTGCTGCACCCGGCCGGCATGCTGACCTTTGCCCAGGTCAAGGAAGCAGTGCTGGATGTTTCGCGTTATGATGTATTCAATCTGTCGGAAGCCATGCTGGCCGGCGATGCCACACGGTTCGTGCGGGTACTCGACGGCTTGCGCGGCGAAGGCGTGGCGCCGACCCTGGCGCTCTGGGCGCTGGCCCAGGAAATTCGCACCCTGGCGCGCATCGCGCTGGGGCAAAGCCGGGGCATTCCGCTTGCCCAGGGGCTGCGCGATGCCCGCGTGTGGGACTCGCGCCAGAGCCTGATCGAGCGCGCGCTGAAACGGGTAGGCGGCGGGCGCCTGGTGGCTGCGATCAAGCGCGCCGCGCTGATCGACCGCACCATCAAGGGTCTGGAGCGCGGCGACGTGTGGGATGAGTTGCAACAATTGGGTTTGATGGTGGTTAAGGCCACGAAATAAACGGTGGTGCGTAAGAGCGTACCTCCGGTCGCGAATTTTTTAGAGGTGATCGAAAATGGACGTCAAAACTTACATGCAAAATCTCGGCAAGCAGGCGCGCGCCGCTTCCCGCCAGATGGCGAGTGCCGACACCAATGCCAAGAACAAGGCCCTGCTGGCGATGGCCGCGGCAATCCGCCGCGACAGCGCCAAGCTGGTCGCGGCCAACGCCCAGGATCTGGCCGAAGCCAGGGAAGCCGGGCTGGAAGCGGCGCTGCTCGACCGCCTGACCCTGAACGAAAAGGGCGTCGCCGGCATGGCCGAAGGTCTTGAGCAGATCGCCGCGCTGCCCGACCCGGTGGGCGCGATTACCGACCTCAACTATCGCCCTTCCGGCATCCAGGTCGGCAAGATGCGCGTGCCGCTGGGCGTAATCGGGATCATTTACGAAGCGCGCCCCAATGTGACCGCCGATGCCGCCGGGCTGTGCCTGAAATCCGGCAACGCGGCGATTCTGCGCGGCGGCTCGGAAGCGTTGCACTCGAATCAGGCGATCGCCGTTTGCGTGCGCGAGGGTTTGAAAACCGCCGGCTTGCCCGAAACGGCGGTGCAGGTCATCGAGACCACCGACCGTGCCGCAGTGGGCGAACTCATCACCATGAAGGATTACGTCGACGTGATCGTGCCGCGCGGCGGCAAGGGGTTGATCGAGCGTCTGATCGCCGAGGCGCGCATCCCGGTGATCAAGCATCTGCACGGCGTCTGCCACGTGTATATCGACGACGAAGCGGATCGCGCCAAGGCGATCAACATCGCCGACAACGCCAAGACCAGCCGCTACGGCACCTGCAACACCATGGAAACCTTGCTGGTGGCGGAAAGCGTGGCGCAGGACATCCTGCCGCCGCTGTGCAATATCTATCTCGCCAAGGGTGTCGAATTGCGCGGCTGCGCGGCATCGCGCGCCATCGTCGCGCAGATGAAGGCTGCCAGCGAGGAAGACTGGCATACCGAATATCTCGCGCCGATCCTGAGCATTCGCGTGGTCAAGGATATGGACGAGGCGATCGACCATATCGCCACCTACAGCTCGCAGCACACCGAATCCATCGTCACCGAAAATTACACCAAGGCGCGCCGTTTCCTGCGCGAAGTGGATTCCAGTTCGGTGATGGTGAATGCCTCGACCCGCTTCGCCGACGGTTTTGAATACGGGCTGGGCGCGGAAATCGGCATTTCCACCGACAAGATCCACGCGCGCGGGCCGGTCGGGCTGGAAGGCCTCACCAGCCAGAAATTCATCGTGCTGGGCGACGGACATGTGCGGGGCTGACGCTTGACCCCTATCGGTATCCTCGGCGGCACTTTCAACCCGATCCATTTCGGCCACTTGCGCATGGCCCAGGAACTGGCGGAAGGCCTGGATCTTTCGGAAATCCGCCTGATTCCGGCGGGTTATCCACCGCACCGCAACCAGCCCGACGTAACCCCGCAACAGCGGCTCGACATGGCGCGCCTGGCGGTAAGCGACAACACCTGGTTCCGCCTCGACGAACGCGAAATATTCAAGCAGACGCCGTGTTACACCGTGGAAACGCTGAACGAACTGCGCCACGAACTGGGGCCGGAGCAGCCGTTATGCCTGCTGATGGGCGTCGATGCTTTCTGGAGCTTGCCGACCTGGTATCACTGGCATGAACTGTTCGATCTGGCGCATGTGGTGGTGGCGCATCGCCCCGGTTTCGGCGCCGCACAACGCGCTGCCGGTTTTCCCGCCGAGCTGCACGATGAACTGGAAAAGCGCCTGTGTCATGACGGTAAAGCCTTGCACCAGGCCCCGGCGGGAATGATCCTCACCTATCCCGTCACCGCGCTGGACATCTCCTCGACCCGTATCCGTGCCTTGCTGCGCCAGCATTTGAGCCCGCGCTATTTGCTCCCCAGCGCGGTACTCGATTATATTTTGACCCACAATTTGTATATTTAAGGAAACTCATGGATTTGGAAGCCATCAAGAAGGCGGTAGTGGACGCGCTGGAAGACATCAAGGCAAAGGACATCACGGTGCTGGATGTTTCCAAGCTGACCAGCATGACCGAATGCATGATCATCGCCACCGCCGACTCCAATCGGCAGACGCGCGCGTTGTCCAGCAACGTGCAGAAAAAACTCAAGGCGCTGGATGTTCCCCCGCTGGGCGTGGAAGGCGAGAACAACGGCGAATGGGTGCTGGTGGATTTCGGCTCGGTGGTGGTGCATATCATGCAGGGCGCGGTGCGCGAGCATTACAGCCTGGAAGAACTGTGGGGCGGCCAGCGTCCCGCCGGCGCAAGGCCCAGGATGGCCGCTCACGCCTAATGGTCGGTTTCGCTGCGCGAGCCTGTTGACGTGCGCCTGCTGATCGTCGCCGTCGGCCACAAGATGCCGGAGTGGGTGGCGGCGGGGTTCTCCGAATACGTCAAACGGATGCCGCGCGAAGCGCGCATCGAACTGGTGGAAATCAAGCCGGAAAAGCGCGCCGGCGGCAAGACCGGCGAACAGATCAAGGAGGCGGAAAAATCCCGCATCCTGGCAGCGCTACCGAAAGACTGCGAACTGGTGGCGCTGGATGAACACGGCGACATGCCGACCACCTTGCAACTGGCGGAAACCCTCAAGGGCTGGCTGGGCGGCGGGCGCGACGTGGCATTGGTAATCGGCGGCGCCGACGGGTTACACGAAGAGTTACGGCGCCAAGCGAACAAGCTGCTGTCACTGTCGCGCTTGACCCTGCCGCACGGCTTGGCACGGGTAGTGTTGGCCGAGCAACTGTATCGGGCAGTGTCGGTCATCCATAATCACCCTTATCATCGAGAATAATGACCCAGCGAATTTACCTGGCTTCGCGTTCGCCGCGCCGGCGCGAACTGTTGAAACAAATCGGCGTCGCTTATGAAATGCTGCTGCTGCGCGAAGATCCGGCGCGCGGCATCGATGTCGACGAAACGCCCTTGCCCGGCGAAGCGCCGCGCGACTATGTGCTGCGTATCACCCAGGCCAAGGCGGAAATCGGCTGGCAGCGCCTGATTCAACGCAAGCTGCCGCGTATGCCAGTGCTGGCTGCGGACACCGCAGTCGTGCTGGGCGAGCGTATCATGGGCAAGCCTGACGCCGCCGCGGCGGCAGCCGAGATGCTGAGCGCGCTTTCGGGCAGGGAGCACCAGGTGCTGACGGCAGTCGCGCTGACGTTCGAAAAGCGTCTGGATATGCGTTTGTCGGTATCGACGGTCAGTTTCAAGAGCTTGAGCGAAGATGAAATCCGCCGCTACCTCCTGACCGGCGAGCCGCTCGACAAGGCCGGAGCCTATGCGATCCAGGGCCGTGCGGCGGCATTCGTGTCATCGCTGGCCGGCAGCTATTCGGGCGTAATGGGCTTGCCGTTGTTCGAAACGACGCAATTACTGATGGAATTCGGCATGGAAATACTGTGACTTGGGTAATGAGGAATGGGTGATGGGTAAGTAAAACCCGTTTACCCATTCCCCATTACCTATTACTCTTAACGCAATCATGAGCGAAGAAATCCTTATCAACGTCACCCCCCAGGAAACCCGCGTCGCGGTGATGGAACAGGGCGCGGCGCAAGAAATTCACATCGAGCGCACCAGCAGCCACGGGCTGGTCGGCAATGTCTACCTGGGGCGGGTGTGCCGGGTGCTGCCGGGGATGCAGTCGGCATTCGTCGAAATCGGCCTGGAACGCGCGGCCTTCCTGCATGTCGCGGACATCTGGCAAGATCAGCCGACGGCTGAAAACCGCCCTATCGAGAAAATCCTGTTCGAAGGGCAAACCCTGCTGGTTCAGGTCATCAAGGACCCGATCGGCAGCAAGGGTGCGCGCTTGTCCACCCAGATCAGCTTCGCCGGGCGCTTCCTGGTCTACTTGCCGCAGGAAACCCACATCGGCATTTCGCAACGCATCGAGGACGAAACCGAGCGCGAAATGCTGCGCGAAAAACTGCAACACCTGTTGCCGCCGGAAGCCAGCGGCGGCTTCATCATCCGCACCATGGCGGAAGCGGCCAACGACAAGGAACTGTCGGCGGATATCGAATATTTGCGCAAGCTGTGGAACGACATCCGCGAGAAGGCGAAAACCGCCAAACCCACCGCGCTGCTTTACCAGGATTTGAATTTGTCGTTGCGCGTGCTGCGCGATTTCGTCAACGACGAGACCGACCGCATCCTGGTCGATTCGCGCGAGACTTACCAGAAAATGCTGGAGTTCGCCGAGACCTACACCAGCAATGTCGCCGGCAAGCTGGCGCATTACGCCGGCGAACGCCCGCTGTTCGACCTGCGCGGCGTGGAGGAGGAGATCGAGCGGGCGCTGTCGCGCCGCGTCGACCTGAAATCCGGCGGCTATCTGATCATCGACCAGACCGAAGCGCTGACCACCATCGACGTCAACACCGGCGGCTTCGTCGGCGGGCGCAATTTCGACGACACCATCTTCAAGACCAACCTCGAAGCGGCGCAGGTGATCGCCCGCCAGTTGCGCCTGCGCAACCTGGGCGGAATCATCATCATCGACTTCATCGACATGGACAACGAGGAGCACAAGGAACTGGTGCTGGCGGAACTGCGCAAGGCGCTGTCGCGGGATCGCACGCGCATGTCGGTGAACGGTTTCTCCGCGCTCGGCCTGGTCGAGATGACGCGCAAGCGCACCCGCGAAAGCCTCGCGCATGTGCTGTGCGAGCCGTGCTGCACCTGTCAGGGGCGCGGCAACCTGAAAACGCCGCAGACGGTATGCTATGAAGTGCTGCGCGAAATCCTGCGCGAATCGCGCCAGTTCAACCCGCGCGAATTCCGCATCCTCGCCTCGCAGCAAGTGATCGACCTGTTCCTCGACGAGGAATCGCAAAGCCTGGCGCAACTCGGCGATTTCATCGGCAAGCCGATTTCGCTGCAAGTGGAAAGCCAATACAGCCAGGAACAGTACGACATCGTGCTGATGTAACGCCATATGCCGGTTGATTATTGTAGGCTTTTCCCTGGAAGCGATTATCCGGCTAGAATGCGCCTTGAACATCCGTCCTAGACAAGCGCCCCGCCCGGCTACATCGAGTGACTGGGTTTTATTGCGAAATGCCGCGTCGAATTGCAGCAGGGAACCATGGTTAACATAAAAGTCGCGATTGTCGACGACACCGAAATCAACCTCACCTTGATGAAGCATCTGCTGAAGAAGCACGATGGATGCGTATCCTATTGTTTTTCCGATTCAGCCGAGGGTTTGCAATGGTGCCTCGACAACGCTCCCGACCTGATCATCGTGGATTACATGATGCCGCCCCCGGACGGGCTGGAGTTCATTCAGCGCTTTCGCGCCGCCACCCACGGGGGAATCGGCATTCCCATCCTGATGATCACCGCCAACGACCAGAAAGAAGTGCGCTACAAAGCATTGGAAGCCGGCGCCAACGACTTTCTCACCAAGCCGGTGGATACCGTCGAATTTCATGGACGCCTGAAAAACATGCTGGTGTTGCGCGACAGCCAGAAAAAGCTCGCCGATCACGCAAGCTGGCTGGCGGACGAGGTGAAGAAAGCCACGGCCCAAATTTTGGCGCGCGAGAACGAAATCATCCTGCGGCTTTCCAAAGCCACCGATTACCGCGACCCGGAAACCGGCGCCCATATCCTGCGGATGGCACACTATGCCAGGCACATCGCCGAGAATCTCGGCCTGCCCGAAGCGGAACGGGATCTGCTTTTCCAGGCGGCGCCGATGCACGACATCGGCAAGGTGGGGGTTCCCGACCAGATATTGCTCAAACCCGGCAAATACGAGCCGGAAGAGTTCGAGATCATGAAAAGCCATGCCCGTATCGGTTACGAAATCCTGAACAATAGTGAAATTCCGGTGCTCCAGGCCGGTGCGCAAATCGCCCTGACCCACCACGAAAAATTCGATGGAAGCGGCTATCCCGATGGCCGCAAGGGCGAAGAGATTCCCTTGTTCGGGCGGATTTGCGCAGTCGCGGATGTATTCGATGCGCTGACTTCCCTGCGTCCCTACAAGCCCGCCTGGGAAATCGAGCGTGCCGTCGTGCTGTTGCGCGAGGAAGCCGGCAGGCATTTCGATCCCGCCTGCGTCGAAGCGTTTCTCGCGCGTTGGGATGAGGTGCTGGAAATCAAACAGAAGATTCAAGATGACCTGTCCCGCGCGAAACCGCTCTGAGTCCTTCTCGCGCATCCCATCCGGCAAATGAAGCCGCTGCTCGAAATGTTCCATCCTGCCCGCAGCATCCGCGCCCGCATCGGGCTGGTTGTCGGCGGTTGCGCCCTGATCGCCGCCCTGATGCTGAGCGGGTTCATCGGCAACCGCATCGCCGCCCAGATGCGCGACGACAAGGGTACAACCATGTCGCACCTGGCCTATCGCATGGTCATGGAACTGGATCAGGACGTCGGGCACCACCTCGGACAAATTAGCGCTTTGACGATGCAGGATGGAATCCGAAATGCTACGACGAGCAAAGTTGAAAAACGCCGATTGCTGGAAATGCTCCAGCGTATGGAAAAGGAATATGCCTGGATCGGCATCGTCGATACGAAGGGGGTGGTGGTGGCCGGAACCGGCGGCTTGCTGGAAGGACAAAATGTATCGCAGCGGGATTACTTTATCCAGGGGCGCAAGGCGCCCTTTGTCGGCGACGTGCACGATGCATTCATGCTCGCGAAATTTGTGCCGCTACCCGGC
>CALMWM010000071.1 GCA_937873435.1 uncultured Gallionellaceae bacterium | reverse complement strand
CAACATCATGGGGCAAGGGCTGGGGCGTTACGAAATGGCGGATGCCGATGTGGTGATTCAGCCGCTGATCGGAATGATGGGATCGACCGAATTCGAGCAAAAACACACGGCGATCATGGAGGGAGAAAAGGCGGCCTTGGCCGCATTGCCGCTTATTCGGGCGAAAATCCAGAAGTGGTCGGCGAAATAGTTTGGGACGTAAGCATCCGGCGCGCGCCGTTGAAGCGTTTTACCCAGTAGTTTTCCTTCATGTCCACCACTTCGACGCCGCGTCCGGTGACCGAGGCGTGGACGAATTTGTTGTCGCCGAGGTAGATGCCGACATGTGAATAGGTGTGGCGCATGGTGTTGTAAAACACCAAGTCGCCGGGTTGCAGTTCGGAAATGGCAATCTTCTTGCCGAACATGCTGATGGCTTTGGCGTTGTGCGGCAAAAGCATGTTCGCCGCTTGTTTGTATACGTAGCTGACAAAGCCGCTGCAATCCAGCCCGGTTTCCGGCGTTTTTCCGCCGAATTTGTAATGGACGCCTACCAGCCCCAGAGCGTAATTGAGGGTGTTCTGGGCCTTGTCGATGGAAGTGGCTACGAGTGAAGTCGGTTCTTCCAGAGGTGCCGGCGGCAACTCCTCCGCAGCGATGCAGTTGCCGGAAAAAAACCAAAAAGTGCCGAGTAGAAGCAGATGACGCAGAGAAGTCATAATTATTATTTATTCGGGACAGCCGACATTCTAACGATTATGGGCCTTACGTCAAGTCGAGCAGCATCCTCTGGGTGGTGTATTTAATGTTTCCGTTTTTCCATCAATTCATGCAGCAGCGGCAGGAGAATAATCTCCATCGCCTCAAGCTGTTTGCCGCCGGGAATCACGATGGTGTTGGGGCGCGACATGAACGAGTTGTGGATCATCCTGAGCAGGTAGGGGAAGTCCACTCCCTTGGGGTAGCGGAAGCGAATTACCACATAGCTTTCGTCCAGGGTCGGCACGTCGCGAGCGATGAAAGGGTGGGAGGTGTCTACCACGGAGACGCGCTGGAAATTGATGTGGGTGTGGGAGAATTGCGGGGTGATGTAGTGGACGTAATCGTGCATACGGTCAAGGATGCTTTGCATCACCGCTTCGCGCGAATAGCCGCGCTCTCTGCTGTCCCGGTGGATTTTCTGGATCCATTCGAGGTTGACGATGGGCGTCACGCCGATCAGCAGGTCGATATGTTTTGGAATATCAATGCCATGGGCGACGTAGCCGCCATGCAATCCATCGTAAAACAACAGGTCGCTGCCTTCGGCAATGGGCTCCCAGCGCGTGAATGTTCCCGGCGGCTGGTTGTGATCCCTGGCATCGTCGTCGTTGTGCAGATAATGGCGGCACTGTCCGGTTCCTTTTTCGCCATATTCCTTCAACACGGCTTCCAGTTTGTCTAGGATGTTGCCTTCCGGGCCGAAATGGGAAATGGCGCGGCCCAGTTTTTTCTTGGACTTTTCCACTTCCTTTTTCATTTCGTCGCGGGTGTAACGGTGAAAGGCTTCGCCTTCTAGCGTAACCGACTTGACTTTTTCACGCCAAAACAGGTGCTTGAATGCAGTGCAAACCGGCTCTTTGCCCGCGCCGGATGCTCCTGTGACGGCAATAATGGGATGCTTTTGCGACATGATTTTTCCCCGCTCAAATATTTATTGTCAAATAATATGTATGACATCTCCGGGGATTGTGCATCAAACGATTGCGCACTGGCAAATGGAATGTTGCGGGATATAATTCGTCGCATGAAATCCACTTTATTCGATCCCGATTCCACTCTGGTGCGCGAATGCTGCGCGGTGATCAATGCGCCTGGCAGGCAGCGCAAGCGTTTTCCTGAGACTTGCGTGGAGGTGATGGAATCCGAGGAGGCAGCGCGCGCCGCCGCCGATGCCGCGAACAAGCATTTTGCCGCGGTGGTGCTAGGGCCGGCGCGTTCCTCGGAAGGTATTCGGGTGTTTCATCTGGTGCGCTGGCTGGATTAAAGCCAGCCAGCGCGCTGTCCCCCAAGCATCAGTAAAGCCTGCTTGCGGGGGATTGTCAGGCTTTTGTCAGTACTATCCCGGCCAGCGGCGGCA
>CALMWM010000070.1 GCA_937873435.1 uncultured Gallionellaceae bacterium | reverse complement strand
CCTCGAAATCGGCGAAGCTCGCGACGCCACGGCGAGCGTGGAAATCTCGGCCGACAGAATGTCGGCTTACCTGACCGTCACCCCGCCTTACGGGGGCAACAGGGTGACGCGCGACGACATTGCGCGGGCACTGGCGCAGAAACAGGTGGTTTCCGGCCTGCTCGACGAGAACATCGGCGCGCTGTTGACTGCCGGCAAGGCCAGCAAACAACTGATCGCCCAAGGGCGGGAAGCGGTCAACGGCGAAGATGGGCGGCTGCAATGCCTGATTGCGACGGCCAGGGATCACCACCCCCATTTCGATGAGCATAACGTCGCCAATTACCGGGATTTGGGCGGCGTTGCCACGGTTCGCCAAGGCGAGCCCCTGATGCAAAGAATCCCGGCCACGCCCGGGCAGGGCGGGGAAAACGTATTGGGACAGGCCATCCCCGCCAAACCCGGTAAGGACACGATGTTCGCCGCGCACCTCAAGGGCGTCGTCAGCGCCCCCGAGAAGCCGGATGTCCTTCTCGCCGAAACCGCCGGCCAACCGGTGTTGGTGAAAAACGGCATCACGGTGGAGCCGGTCGTTGTCATGCGGGCCATCGATCTGACCACCGGCAATCTGGCCTTCGACGGCTCGATCAACGTGCTCGGCGATGTTCACGAAGGCATGACCGTCAAAGCCACCGGCGACATCCATGTCGGCGGTACGGTCGAAGCCGCCACGCTGATTGCCGGCGGCGATGTGATTATCAAGGGCGGCATCATCGGCCATGCGCCCGACGCCAAGGCCACGAACATTGCGCGTATACGCTGCGGGGGGGCATGTTCGGCGCTGTTCATCGAAAGTGCCAGCGTCGAAGCCGGCGAC
Organism: uncultured Gallionellaceae bacterium; assembly: GCA_937873435.1. GTDB lineage: Bacteria > Pseudomonadota > Gammaproteobacteria > Burkholderiales > Sulfuricellaceae > JAGXQV01. Next base: position 1,309 of record CALMWM010000070.1, on the reverse strand, counting down.
AGCATCCTGGTGGATCAGTTCGTCATGCAAAGCGAACTCGCGGCGCTCAACCAGGTCGTGGTCGGCAGGCCGGGAACCGGCAGCGGCCGCATCATCGGCGGCCTGATTGAGGCGACCCTGCTGGTGCAAGCGGGCGTCATCGGCTCGGATGCCGGAGTCAATACGCGGGTGATGGTGGGTACCAACCCGTTTCTCCACGAAAAATTGCGGCAGGCTGATATGGAACTCCAGGCCACGCTCAAGGAATTGGCGGAAGTTGCCAAGCTGGTGGAATTCATTGAAAGCCACCCGGGCCGGGTAAAGCCGGAAATCTCCGAAAAAGCCGGCAATACCCGTCTGGTTTTGGAACAGAAGCGGGATGAGCTGCTGGCGAACAACGAACAATTGACCGCTCAGATCGAGTTGGCCGAGAGTGCCAAGGTGGTCGTGGAGAAGGCCGTGTTCAACAACGTGCAGATCGAGATCAACGGCAAGTTTTACCGGGTCGAACACCAGTGCAAAAGCGGCACGTTTACCCTGAAGGAGGGTGAAATCGACTTTAGCTATGTAACGGGTGCAGCCTGATCGAAACTACTTCCCGGACTTGGCCGCCACGTCGCGCAAAAACACCGCATATTGCACCCAGTCGCTAATCGGGCCGGTGTGGGAGAACACCACGATGCCGTGCTTGTCGAGCACATAAGTGGTCGGGAAGACGGTGGCGATGTCTCTATCCTTGACCTTGCCGCCGCCGGCCAGTTTCAGGAATTCGTCCTCGCTGTTCTTCACCCCGGCATCGTAAAGCGGCAGGTCGAGGTGCTGGGAAGCCAGCCAGTTGCGCGCGTCGGCGGCATTCTCGCGCACCGGCAGGAAAACGAAAACGATGTCCGGCGCGCCCTTGAGTTGCGCCACCAGTTGCTGCAACTCGGGAAGTTCGCGTTTGCAGGGGGTGCACCACGAGCCCCAGAAATGCACCACGGTCGCTTTGCCGCGCCAGTCGGAGAGTTTCAACGCTTTGCCGTTATCCGCAACGAACGCCAGATCGGGGAAACGCATCCCGCGCTTTTTGCCGTGCGCCGCCCTGCCCGCCTCAGCCTTGTTCTTGTAAGGCCCCCACAGGGTCGGCCAGGCCTTGTCGTCGAATATCCGCTGGTCGTCGACGGCATAGGGCACGCATTTCGCCTCGCTGTATTTCTGGCAGGATTCCAGCGCGCCGTTCAGGGCGATGTCGGCGCTGGCGGCGTCCGCCACCCAGCCCCATGCGCCGCCGGGCGCAATCGCGAAAGCGCGGTGCGAATCGGACTGGAGAAACGCATTCAGATAGGTTTCG
>CALMWM010000069.1 GCA_937873435.1 uncultured Gallionellaceae bacterium | reverse complement strand
TATCCTGGTGGCAGTCAAGGCTTTGGAGGGTAATGCGTTTTCCGGAGCCTCCGCTACCGTGGACTTGGTGCAGCAACTGCGCACGGACGGTGCCGCGAGCGGCTACCCTTTATTCGCTTGCCTGGTACTGGATGGGGCCCTGCTGAAAGTCGAATGGGGCGAGTCGGCCAGTCGCGTTATCGTCACCCTGAACAAACTTCCTTCCGAGCAGATAGCGGCAAATTTACGCCGCGAATTTCAGCGCTCCACCGAAGCCATCGACCCCTCTATCCTGCTCCAGCGTAACGCCGAAATGGTGCGCTACCTGGACGAAACGCGCGCCCGCACCGAAAAAGAGATCGAGGTCATGCAGCAAGTGCTGGCCGAACGCCAGGAAGAGCTGCGGACATCCTTGCGTCAGGCGGAAACCGACCCGCTTACCGGCTTGTACAACCGTCGCGCATTTGACGAGAAAATCGAGCAGGCATTTCGTCGCGTGTTGCGCCAAGGGCACGAGGCGTTGTCGCTGGTGCTGCTCGATCTGGATTTTTTCAAACAGATCAACGACGAACATGGACACCAGTTCGGCGATGCCTATCTCAACAAGGCGGCGCAAGCGATGCTGGACGCCATTCGCAGCGATGTGGACATGGCCTTCCGCACCGGCGGCGACGAATTTGCGATGCTGGTGTTCGCCGATGGCGCCACCAGTTGCAAGCGGGCTCTGGAAGTGCTGAAGTCGATGAATAACAAGGTCAGCGTAGGTATTGCGACGATTTCCAGCGAATCGCGCCAGTTTGAAACCACCAAGGATTTCATCCGTTGCGCCGATGACGCGCTCTACCAGGCCAAACGTTCCGGGCGCGGACGGGTGGTAGTAACTTCTTGCCAGTGCGATGGTTACCTCGGGTGCGCGGAATACTGCGCTCAAGCGGAGCAATATGCGAAGCGAGCGTAAGTTGTATTCCCCTTCCCTGCCCAGTTCCGCCGGGAAGGGGGATGCCGGCAAAAGGCCATCGGAAGCAGTGCTCGACAGCATTAGCGCCTGCAAGCTGCTTTACACCGGCGCAGTGCAGGGCGAAAGTGCAATTATCCTGTTGCGCTCGCGCTTATTGTCGGTTGCGCAGCGCCTCGGCTTTCCCGATGTCCAGCGTGAGAACATGGCGCTGGTGGCGGCGGAAATGGTCAGCAACCAGATCAAATATACCGGCAACAAAGGTCAGATCCAGATTTGGCAACAGCCTGGCGCAACCTTGGACATCCTGGCGCTCGATTACGGACCGGGCATTGCCAATTTGCAACAGGCACAGCAAGACGGATTTTCCACCTCGCGCACCTTGGGTAAGGGACTAGGCAGCATCCAACGCCTTGCCGACGAAGCGGCGATTTACACCCAAACCTCCAGCAGCCCCCACGCCAAATGGACCGGCACTGCGGTATTGGCGCGTTTCCGCCCGGTGCGCGAAGCCCGCAAGCCGGGTTCCGATCCGGTGGAGATCGGATTGTTTTCCCGCGCCCTGTCGGATGACCGTTACAATGGCGACCGTATTTATCTCAAACGTGACGGAACCGCCTTGCGCTGGTTGCACCTCGACGGGCTGGGCCACGGCGAGGATGCGCAGAGCACCACCTCCGGCCTGGCCGAGCATTTGCTCGACAAGGACCCCGCCACGGCACTGGCCTCGGTCGATCAGCACTTGCGCGGGACACGCGGCGCGGTAGCGGTGATCGGCGAGGTAAATTTTTCCTCGGGCGAGCTGGAGTTGTTGGGCGTGGGCGACATGCATGCGGTGATTCATAACCACAACCGCTTGCACAAGGTGTCCTTTGCGCCCGGCGTGCTTGGGCAGGAACATAAGTCGCCGTCGCCGTTCCGGGAGACTTTCGAACAGCGCGGAATTATTCTTACCGCCAGCGACGGCATCCGTCGCAGCTGGGACGAGACCTCCTTTCCGGGGTTGTTCAACCAGTCGCCGCAATTGATTGCCTACGTGCTGGGGAATATCATGGGCAGGATTTCAGACGACCAGTCGCTATGCGTGGTCAGAATCAACTAGAAGGAGAACATTATGGCAAAGAATCAGAGCAAGTTCAGTTCCCGTCTGATCGGCCTGCTGAAAACGCAGATCGGCAATATTACCGGCGCCATCGAAAAAGAGGGCCGGTTACTCTTCGGCGGCAGCAACAACCTGATGAGCGGCGATGAAATTTCCGATTTCAGCATCGAGTTTTTTCAGTTGCTGGTGGCGCTGCTGGAATCGAAAGATCCGCTCGACGACGCCTCGCCCCAGTTCCATGCGCTGGAAATGTTCTTCAATAGCCTGTCGCGCCAGATTCTGGTGCGCGGGGGGCGGGTCGAAGACTTGGTACGCTTCAACCAGTTCATGCAACGCGCGATGATCGAGGCGCTGGAAAACGACCAGAAATCCGGTGCCGAGAATGAGCCTGGTTCGGCCAAAGCGCAGGGAGCACAGCACACCAGCCAGCAGGATTTTACCGAATTGAAGACCGTGCTGCTGTTCCTCTCGACCACTTTCAACGAGCTGAATCTTGCCGTTTTTCAGGCCTACC
>CALMWM010000068.1 GCA_937873435.1 uncultured Gallionellaceae bacterium | reverse complement strand
CGAAGAGGAACACCATGTTCGACCAGACGCTGGTTTGCAGAACTTCGACCGAAAAAGAATAGTAGGGCGGAGTAAAAATGAAAGTGGCAAGAGCCAGACCGATCAAGGTGGCGAACAAGGCTGGCCGGAATCCTCCCGCGACAGCGGCCAGCGCGACCGCCGGGAAGAACGTGATGTACTGCAAACCCGCGTCAATCGGGGCGATTGTCAGGCGTATCCACAAAGCCAGTGCCATCAGCGCAATCGCCAGCAAATAGTGGTGAATGCTTCCGCGCTTCTTGGACACCATGAAAGGCAATTGCTCTTGCATTAGCAAATTGAAGCGATGAGCAATTATTGTCAGGCCTTTCAGCATGGACATTCCTGTTTCGGAGCATTGATCCCGTAAGCAGACAATTATTGCATACATGGGATGGAATCTTTCCGATCGATCAACCGGACATTTTTTGCCTGCCGGGAATCCGCCATACGCTGCCGATCGCCGAAAAAATTCTTACGCGCGGCAATGGGAAGCCAAATTCAACCTTAAAAGCCTCCGAGCAGGCGCGCAGCCTTGGCGGCCTGCTGCCCCGCGCGGTGGATGGCGCTCGCGGCGCGCAAGCGGGCATCCATGTCCGCCACCGGCAGACGACCTTGGGTGCCGGCCTCCAGGAGATCCACTTTCAACATCTGGTAATCCCCTTCGAGATTCTGCAAGGTGCTTTCGATATCGGCAGCATATTCCTGGTGGCCCTGGGGATCGACGCGGGAGAACAGCCGCGTTGCCTGAACGGGAAAGCTCCCGCTTGTTTCTGTCAGTTCCGGCAGGGGCGCTTCGCGCGTTGCGGCGGCGGCCTCCACCGCCAGCTCAGCCACCGACTCGTAATAGCGCGCCACGCGCAGAATATTCGGCAGGCGTCGGGCGCTGTCCTGCGACATGCCCGCCTGGTTCATGCGCGAAATGAAGTCCGCCACCGCCTGATTCAGCCGCGCCACGATTTGCTGATCCGTCGCCAGCTTGTCCGTAGCGGCGCCTGACATGGCCTCGCGCATCATGCGCAGGGCGATGCCGCCCATCCGCCGCACTTCCCGCTCCAGCGCTTCCAGCGCCAGTGCCGGCACCGTTGCTACGTTACTGTCGAGGTAGCGCGGGCGCGCCTCATCTTCCTCGGCGGCGCGAAAACGCTTTTCGAGAAACCCGGCCATGCGCGCGGCGATCGGCCAGATCAGCGCGACGCCGAGCAGGTTGAAGGCGGTGTGGAACAGGGCCAGCTTGGCCGCAGGCGCCGAACCGAGTTCCAGCGCGTCGCCAGCCGCGCCGATGGCCGGCACCAGCCAGGGCAGCAGCGTCAGCGCCACCGTTCCGGTCAGCAGATTGAACAGGATATGGGCGGAGGCGGCCCGCTTGGCATTGGGCGTGGCGCCGATGGAGGCGATCAGCGCGGTGACGGTGGTGCCGATGTTGGCGCCGATCACCACTGCGGCGGCGCCTTGGGCGGTGAGCAGCCCGCCCTGGGCGGCGGTCAGCGCGATGGTCAGGGAAGCGCTGGAGGATTGCATCAGCACGGTGAGCACGATACCGATCAGCACCTGCACCAAGATGTCCCGGACACCCTCGCCTTCCGGCAGCCTGAAATCCTCCGACAACCCGGTAAAGCCTTCCCTGAGCATGTCGATGCCCAAAAACAGCACGCCGAAGCCAGCCAAGGCTAGTCCCAGCGCGCCGCGCCGCTTGCCCTCACCGGACAGGCGTAGCGCCATGCCTACGCCGATCAGCGGCAGTGCCAGCGCCTCAATCTTGAATTTCAGCCCCACCAGTGCCACCAGCCAGCCGGTCATGGTGGTGCCGACGTTGGCGCCGAACAGTACCCACATCGACTGCCCCAGCGTGAGCAGTCCGGCATTGACGAAGCCGATGGTGGCCACCGTGACGGCGCTGGATGACTGCACCAAAGCCGTCACCAGCACGCCCGAGGCCAGCCCGCGCAGGCGGGTCTGGGTGGAATAGGCGAGGATGCGCTCCAGCGCCGGGCCGGCGGCGAGCTTGAGGCCGTCGGTCATCAGCCCCATGCCGAGCAGGAACAGGCCGATGCCGCCAAGCAAGCCGCCGAGGATATTCAACTCGCTCAATCCAACTCCTCGTGCATATCTCTTTGCAAAATGCGATTCTTGCCGCTTTCCTTGACCTCATACATCAGGTTGTCGGCTTCCGCTATCACTCCGTCGATATTGTCCGGCGCCTGTTGGTAACTGGCGACGCCGATGCTGAAGGTGACCGGCCAACTATGTTCCCGCATCGCCCCGAGCAGACGTTGGCGCAGTTCCTCGATATAGACTTTCGAGGCCGCGCCGTCCATACCCGGAAGGAGCAGCGCGAATTCGTCGCCGCCTAGCCGCCCGCTGATGTCGCCGGCACGGATATGCCTGCGTATTCCTTTTGCGACACAAACCAGCAGCGCATCGCCGGTATCATGGCCGAGCTTGTCATTCACCAGCTTGAATTTGTCGAGATCGATGAACGCCGCGGTAAAGGGCGTCTCCTGGCGCTGCGCCTGAGCCAGTGCGCGGCGGCCCTGCTCGTAAAACGCGCGTCGGTTGGGCAGGCCGGTCAGCGCATCTTTACGCGCCAGACGGGATTCGAGATCGAGCACGCGCCGCATTTGCGCCAAAATCCACGCTTCTCCCAGGAATATCACCACGCGCGTTGCCGTGTTGAATAGCAGCGGCAAGGAATCCGTCTGGCCGCCGCCCAGCGACTGGTCGGCTAGGAGCCAGACTGCCGGCGACAGCAGCGCGACCGCCAGCGCTGGCCGGAATCCCAGGAACCAGGCGGCAAACAGCACCGGCAAACTGAAGAAGACATGGAAATCGTAGGCCAGTCCAGACAGGTAGTGGAAATACCCCAACAACAGGATCAGGCCGCAGCACACAACGAAGAGCACGCCGCGCGTCACGGAACGCGGTTTCCAGAGAATCAGCCGTCGCACATTCATAAGTCGATTCTAGCCGATTATCAAGGGAACCATCGGCTGAATGGTTGTTCCATTCCGACCAGGGCAGCTTTTTCACGCAGGCCTTGACCAGGCGCGCCGATGAATAAATCAGCAGGCGGGAAACAAACGCTTGCCGCGCTACTCGCTTGATCCCGGTAGAATACTCGCATCAAATACATCGAGAGACGGCTTCATGCAATCGCAACCCTCCTATTTTCGCAGTTCTTTCCTGTTTTGCGCGTTCGCGGTGATTGCCGCGTATTTCATCGGCGGCATCCAGGGTGCCGTCACCGAGGCCTTCCTGACGGTGCTGGAAACCTCGCTGTCCTTCGACAATGCGGTGGTCAACGCCGCGGTGCTGAACAATTGGAACGAAGTCTGGCGGCGGCGTTTCCTGGTCTGGGGGATGTTGATCGCGGTGTTCGGGATGCGCCTGGTGTTTCCGCTGCTGATCGTCGGGCTGGCCGGCGGCATCAGCCCGTTAAGCGCACTGGAGATGGCGATCAACGCGCCGGACGACTATGGCCGCATCCTCGCTTTGGCGCACCACCAGATTGCCGCTTTCGGCGGCGCGTTCCTGATGATGGTGTTTTTCAAGTTCTTCGTCGACCGCCACAAGACCGAGCACTGGCTGCACGCGATCGAAGCGCCGCTGACCCGCATCGGCAAGATGGAAGCCATCGAGGCCGCTCTCACGCTGAGCGTGGTGATGCTGGTGGGCGGACTGCTGGACGGTGCCGTGCGCGGCGAATTCGTCAGCGCCGGGGTATGGGGGGTGGTCGTCTATATCCTCGCCAAGGGGCTCGCCGCGCTGCTCGGCGGCGAGGATGCGGGCGGGCAGCATGTTGTTCGCCAGGGGATCGGCGGTTTCCTGTACCTGGAACTGCTGGACGCGAGCTTCTCGTTCGACGGCGTGGTCGGCGCTTTCGCCCTGACCAACAACCTCTTCATCATCACCCTGGGGTTGGGCGCGGGTGCCATGTTCGTGCGCAGCTTCACGCTGCTGCTGGTCGAGCGCGGTACGCTCGGCACCTACCGCTACCTCGAACACGGGGCTTTCTGGGCCATTGGCGCGCTGGCCGTGATCATGCTCGCCGGCGCCAGGTTCCACATCCCGGAAGCGGTCACCGGGCTGCTCGGCGCGGCGCTAATCGCTCTCTCGCTGGGCAGCTCTATCCTGTCCAACCGCCGGGACGCGGCGAAATAGCCGCCACTTGCGGATGACGTTGCTGCGGGTCTCGTTCATAATGCCGCAAACATCAACGGGGAGTAGGGCATGGAGTGGTTCGAGGCGCTGATTTCGACCTTGTCGGGCTGGGTATGGGGGCCGCCGATGCTGGTTCTGCTGGTGGGAACCGGCTTGTATCTCACCATCATCCTGCGCGGGATGCAGTTCCGCGCGCTGCCTCATGCGCTCAAACTGATTTGGCACAAGGAACACGCCGGGGACGGCGACATCAGCCACTTCGCTGCGCTGATGACTGCGCTGGCGGCCACCGTCGGCATCGGCAACATCGTCGGCGTGGCCACCGCGATCACGCTGGGCGGGCCGGGCGCGGTTTTCTGGATGTGGATGACCGGCCTGGTGGGGATGGCTACCAAGTACGCCGAAGCGGTGCTGGCGGTGAAATACCGCGAAAAGGGCGAACACGGGATGCGCGGTGGCCCGATGTACTATCTCGCCAAGGGCGCCGGGCTGCCCAAGCTGGCCTGGCTGTTCGCGCTGTTTACCGCGCTGGCGACCTTCGGCATCGGCAACATGACCCAGGCCAACGCGGTCGCCAAGATTTTTGAATCGACCTTCCAGATCCAGCCGTGGGTGACCGGCACCGTTCTGATGTTGCTCACCGCGCTGGTGATCCTCGGCGGCATCAAGTCGATCGGGCGCTTTACCTCGCTGCTGGTACCGTTCATGATCATCGGCTACACCGGCGCCTCGCTGCTGGTGCTGGCGCTCAACGCTGGCGAAATCCCCCACGCCTTCGGCCTGATTTTCTACCACGCCTTCAATCCCATCGCCGCCGCCGGTGGCTTCGCCGGTGCGGCGGTGGCGGCGGCGATGCGCTTCGGTATCGCGCGCGGGGTATTCTCCAACGAATCCGGCCTCGGTTCGGCCCCCATCGCCGCAGCGGCGGCGCGCACCCACGACCCGGTGAAACAGGCGCTGGTGAGCATGACCCAGACCTTCATCGACACCCTGGTGGTATGCACCATGACCGCGCTGGTAATCCTCACCGCCACCTCGTGGACCCAGGGCGTCGGCGCGGAGGAGCTGACCAGCGCCAGCTTCGGCGAAACCCTGGGCGTCACCGGCAACGTGATTGTCGCCATCGCCACCGCACTGTTCGCCTACTCCACCCTGATCGGCTGGAACTACTACGGCGAAAAAGCCGTCGAGTACCTCGCCGGCACCCGTGCCATCCGTCCCTACCGGGTAGTGTTCGTGTGCGTGGTGATCGTCGGCGCGATGATGAAACTGGAATTCGTGTGGAATTTCTCCGACCTGATGAACGGCATGATGGCGATCCCGAACTTGATCGCACTGCTGCTGTTGTCGAAGGTGGTCAAGGCGGAGACCGAGCGCTATTTCAAGAAGTAAGTTGCAGGATGGGTATCGCTGTGCTCAACCCATCCTACGCGCTTAATAAGGAACATCACGTTAAGCAACCAGATAAGCGGTCAACTGAGGAATCTAGGATGATTTGGATCGGCCGCCAGCGGATCAAGAATTAGCGGGTTCGGGGTTTTCTACAACTGCGTTAGGCATCTTTTTCCAGCGGGCGTAAAATGACCGCAATTATCGTGCACTGGAGGCATTATGAAGTTCCATATCGAGTATGAGCGCGAGGACGACGGACGATGGTTAGCAGAAGTACCTGAAATTCCTGGCGTGCTTTCTTATGGCGCCACCGCTGACGAGGCGATGGCTAAAGCCGAAACGTTGGCGCTTCGCACTCTTGCCGAACGCATCGAAACCGGTGAAAACCGTCCGATGCCGATCAGCATCGAGCTTGTTGCAGCATGAGCCAATGGCCTTCGGCAAAGGCCAAGCGCGTTCTTGCCGCACTCTTTACCATAGGCTGGGAAATCAAGCGTCAATCTGGCTCTCATCGCACATTATCGCGCGCCGGCTGGCCTGATTTCGTATTCGCATTCCACGATAGTGAAGAAATCGGCCCTCGTATGCTTGCCAGAATTTCAAAGCATACCGGACTGGAACCTATGGACTTGTAGAACTGATCCGGTGAACGGGACTGGCCGACAAATTTTCTCTTTCCGCCATGTAAGGCTTCGAGTTTAAATGGCTTTCAAGCTATAACCATCCACGTGCTACGACGATACGGCCGGCTTCGCCAACGTCTTGAACAGCGCGTAAACGAAAACTCCCAGCAGCACAGAAAATACGCCCAGCGACCACTCGGCGATCGACAGGCCCAGCAGCTTCCAGGCCGGGTCGCTGCACGAGCCGCTGGCGTGGAACAGGAAAGGCACCCGTTCGCCGGCCCAGTCCACCAGCGCTTCCCACCACGGGTAATCGGTTGCGCACGAGGCGAAGCGCGCGAAATGTTGCAGCCAGGTCTGAAAACCCGCCACGAAAACGCCGGTGCCGGCGGCGGCGCTCATCAATGCCAGCAAGGCCGCTCGGATTCCTCGTCCTTGGCCGAATAGCAGGCCGACGATGCCGCACAGCCCGATCGACAGGTACAACATGCGCTGGACGATGCACAGCGGGCAGGCGGCAATTCGCAAGGTGAACGCCAGCAAGGCGCCGCCGCATGTCAGCCCGATGCCGACCGCCAGCGCCAGGTAAAAAGGGAAACGCGGGGAACGATAACAATTCATGGGGGCGTGTCCGTATGCAATACGCCTGTTAATGCCGTTACACCAGCATCTCGTAAAGATAATAAAGCCCTAGCGCAATCCAGATGTACATGATCAGGTTGCCTAAGCTGGCCTTGGCATCGAAAGCATCCAGGAAGCGCTTGGCAAGGAAGAAGGCGATTGCCGTCACCACGGCGATGACCAGCGTGCGGCCGACGCCGAGCACCCAGATTTCGTGCATCCATGCCTTGAGCAGGCCATCCGGCATGAGCACCTTGAACACGGTGCCGCCTACGCCGATCAACATCAGGCAGAACAATGCGAAATCGATGATTAGATGCACCAAGCTTTTTCTGGAACCGGCCATCATGTCCTCACTCAATAATTTCCCTCTCCCCCAGCCCCTCTCCTGCCTGCGGGAGAGGGGGGCGCGACAGCGCGGGAGAGAGGGTGTACTTCACATCTCTAAACTACACTGCGCCTTCCAGCGCCATTTCCAATTCCAGCCATTCCTCTTCCAGCGTGGCGATGCGTGCTTCCAGCGTTTCGCGCTCGGCATTCAATTGGGCGATGCGCGGGCCGGCTGCATCGGCGTACAGCGCCGGGTCGGCCAGCTGGCGATGCAGCTCGGCAAGCGTTAGCTGGCAGCGCGCCAGTTCGGCTTCGGCTTTCTCTTTCTTCGACACCAGCGCCTTTTTCTTTACCCCCGGCTCACGTTTGATTTTTTCGACCGGCGCTTTGCTGCTCTCGCGCGGACGGCGCGTCTCTATCCATTGCTTGTAGTCGTCGAGATCGCCATCGAAAGGGGCGGCCATGCCGTCCGCGACCAGCCACAACTCGTCGGCGGTAGCGCGGATCAGGCTGCGGTCGTGCGATACCAGAACCATCGCACCGCCGTATTCCTGCAAGGCCAGGCCGAGCGCATCGCGCATGTCCAGGTCGAGGTGGTTGGTCGGTTCGTCGAGCAGCAGCAGATGCGGTTTTTGCCAAGCCAGCAGGGCCAGCGCCAGACGGCTTTTCTCGCCGCCGGAAAAGGTACCGACCGGGCGGTCCTCGCCTTCGCCGGCCAGGCCGAAACGCCCGAGAAAATTGCGCAGCTCCTGGGTGGTGGTCTTGGGCGCGATATGCTCCAGATGGGCCAGCGGGGTGGCGGCGACATCGAGATTTTCCAGCTGGTGCTGGGCGAAGTAGCCGATGCGCACGTCCGGCGCGAATTCCAATGTACCGGCGGTCGGCGCCAGTTCGCCCGCCAGCAGTTTGATCAGCGTCGATTTGCCGGCGCCGTTCGGCCCCAGCAGGGCGATGCGCGCGCCGGCGCGCAATACCATGTTCAGCTTGTCGAAGAGCAACTTGTCGCCGTAGGAAAAGGCCGCATTTTCCAGGCGCAGCAGTACATCCGGGCTGCGCTCGGGGGCTTCGATTTCCAGTTCGAAATGGCCGTTTTCGAGATGCGCCGGGGCCAGGCGCTCCAGGCGTTCCAGCGCCTTGATGCGGCTTTGCGCCTGGCGTGCCTTGGTGGCCTTGGCGCGGAAGCGGCGCACGAAGTCTTCGAGATGGGCGATTTTCGCTTGCTGCTGCTGAAACGCTTCGTTCTGCTGCGCGGCGCGCTCGGCGCGGGTGCGCTCGAAGGCGTCGTAATCGCCGGCATAGCTGTCGATGACCAGGTCGTGGATGTGGGCGATGCGGTTGACGCAGGCATTGAGGAATTCGCGGTCGTGGGAGACGATGATCAGGCTGCCGGGATAGCGCGCCAGGTATTGTTCCAGCCACAGGATGGCTTCGAGATCGAGGTGGTTGGTCGGCTCGTCGAGCAACAGCAAATCGGCGCGATGCATCAGCGCACGCGCCAGGTTCAGCCGCATCCGCCAGCCGCCGGAAAAACTCGCCACCGGGCGGCTCAAGGTGTCGCTGGCGAAGCCCAGTCCGTTCAGCAGTTGCGCCGCCCGTGCCGGGGCGGCATAGCCGTCGATGGCTTCGAAGCGGTGTTGCGCCTCGAACCAGGCGGCGTCGTGATTGGCGCGCGCCAGCTCTTTTTCCAGCCGGCGCAACTCGCCGTCGCCGTCGAGCACGAATTCCAGCGCGGGCTGGTCGGAGTTGGCGATTTCCTGTTCGACCGCGGCTAGCGTCTTGCCCTGCTGCAATGCAACCTCGCCACTGTCCGGCTTGGCGTGGCCGCGAATCAGGCCGAACAGGGTGGATTTACCGCAGCCGTTCTTGCCCACCAGACCGATGCGCTGGTTGGCGAAGACTTGCAGGTTCGCTTGCTGGAAGAGCGTTTTGCCGCCCTGCAGGTAGGTCAGGTTCTGAATGTTCAACATGGGGCGCTATGATAACAGACGCCCCGCTAAGCGCTATGCCGCGGATAGGCGGAAACGGCTGATGACCTCCTGCATTTGTGCGGAAAGCTGGCGCAAATCCTGGGTGGCGCCGGTGGTGGAGCCGATGGTGGCGCTGTTTTCCTCGGCCATCCGCACGATGCCTTCCACCCGCCGGGTGATTTCGCTGCTGGCTTCGCTTTGCTGGCGGGTGGCGTCGGCGATGTGGCGGATCATTTCGGCGACCTTGCTCAGGCTGCCGTTGATTTGCTCCAGGGATTCGCCGGCCTGTGCCGCCATTTTTACCCCGGCGTCCACCTGCTTGCCGCCGCGTTCCATGTTGCTCACGGTGTTGCCGGTTTCGGACTGGATCGCGGTAATCATCGTGGAAATTTCACCGGTGGCTTTGCTGGTGCGTTCCGCCAGCTTGCGCACTTCGTCGGCCACCACTGCGAAACCGCGGCCCTGCTCGCCGGCGCGGGCGGCTTCGATGGCGGCGTTGAGCGCCAGCAGGTTGGTTTGGTCGGCGATGTCCTTGATCACGTCGACGATCTGCCCGATTTGCTGCGAGCGTTGTCCCAGCGCGTCGATCAGGCTTGCCGACTGGCTGAAGGTTTCGGCGATTTGGCGGATGCCCTGGGCGGCGCTGTTGACCACCTGTTGGCCCTGAGTGGCGAGATCGCCGGTTTCGGCCGAGGCTGTCGTGGCGATCTGGCTGCGGTTTGCGACTTCCTGGATCACCTGGTTGAGGTTTTCCACCGAGACCGCGGCGCTGGCAGCTTCCCTGGTCTGGTTGTCGGAACCCTGCGCTACTTTTTCCGCATTTTCGAAAAGCTGGCCCGAGGCGGCGGAAATTTGCGCCGCAGCCTGGTGCACCTGGCCGATGATCGCGGCGAATTCTTCCGCCATCTTGTTGAAGGCAAAGGCCACTTGGCCCAGTTCATCCTTGCTGCGCAAGCTAACTCGTGCGGTCAGATCGCCACCGGAGAGCTTGACCGCGGCATCTTCCAGGGTCGCCACGCCGTAGGCGATGCAGCGGGTGATCATCAAGCCCGCCACCACCGACAGCAGCAGGCCGATCACGATGCTGGCGATAGTGATGAACTGGACTTTTTTGGCATAGGCGGCGGAGTGTTCGAACTCCTTGCGGGCGCTGTCCACCTGATACTTGAGCAGGGCATCGATGGCTGCCGAGGCCTTGGCGTAGGCGGGGTCCATGACTTCCTTGCGGAGTTTGTCCGCTTCGTCGAATTTTTCCCCTTGCAACAAGTCGATCATCGGCATGATGCCGGTGC
>CALMWM010000067.1 GCA_937873435.1 uncultured Gallionellaceae bacterium | reverse complement strand
CTCAAAACTGTTTTATAAACTTAGTGGTGACTGTTTTTCGCATGGATAATATCCGCAATTTTTCTATTATCGCCCATATCGACCACGGCAAGTCCACCCTGGCCGATCGCATCATCCATTTGTGCGGCGGCTTGTCCGACCGCGAGATGGAGGCGCAGGTGCTGGATTCGATGGACATCGAGCGCGAGCGCGGGATCACCATCAAGGCGCAGACCGCAGCGCTGGAATACAAGGCGCTCGACGGCAAGCTCTATCGCCTCAACCTGATCGACACCCCTGGTCACGTGGATTTTTCCTACGAAGTCAGCCGTTCGCTGTCCGCTTGCGAGGGCGCACTGTTGGTAGTGGATGCCTCGCAGGGGGTGGAAGCGCAGAGTGTGGCCAACTGCTACACCGCCATCGAGCAGGGTGTGGAAGTGGTGTCGGTGCTCAACAAGATCGACTTGCCCTCCGCCGAGCCGGAGCGGGTGATGAAGGAAATCGAGGACATAATCGGCATCGACGCCAGCCACGCGGTGTTGTGCTCGGCCAAGACCGGACTGGGCGTGCAGGATGTGCTGGAGGCGGTGATCGCCCGCATTCCTGCGCCCAAGGGCAATCCGGACGGCCCGCTGAAAGCGTTGATCATCGACTCTTGGTTCGATAATTATGTCGGTGTGGTGATGCTGGTGCGCGTGGTGGACGGCGTGCTGAAGCCCAAGGATAAAATCTTGCTGATGGCCGGCGGCAGCGAACATTTGTGCGAGCAGGTCGGCGTGTTCACTCCCAAATCGCAACCTCGGACGCAACTGGCGGCGGGCGAGGTGGGCTTCGTGATCGCCGGCATCAAGGAACTCAAGGCGGCCAAGGTCGGCGATACCGTGACCCTCGCCGGCAAGCGGGCCAGCGAAGCGCTGCCAGGCTTCAAGGAAATCAAGCCGCAGGTTTTCGCCGGGCTGTACCCGGTCGAATCGCACGAGTACGAAGCGCTGCGCGATGCGCTGGAAAAGCTCAAGCTCAACGACGCCTCGCTGCAATACGAGCCGGAAGTCTCGCAGGCGCTGGGCTTCGGCTTCCGCTGCGGCTTCCTCGGCTTGCTCCACATGGAAATCGTGCAGGAACGCCTGGAGCGCGAGTTCGACCAGGACCTGATCACCACCGCGCCGACGGTGATTTACGAAGTGGTACTGCGCGACGGCACGGTGATCGAAGTGGAAAACCCGTCCAAATTGCCCGAACTCTCCAAGATCGAGGAAATCCGCGAACCGATCATCACCACCACCATCCTGGCGCCGCAGGATTACGTCGGCGCGGTGATGACGCTGTGCAACCAGAAACGCGGTATCCAGAAGAACATGCAGTACATGGGGCGGCAAGTGATGCTGACTTATGAGATGCCGATGAACGAAGTGGTGATGGACTTCTTTGACAAGCTGAAATCGGTGTCGCGCGGCTATGCCTCGATGGATTACGAATTCCTGGAATTCCGCACCTCCGATCTGGTCAAAGTAGACATCCTGATCAACAGCGACAAGGTCGACGCGCTGTCGGTGATTGTCCACCGCGCCAACAGCCAGTATCGTGGGCGCGAAGTGGCCGCCAAGATGCGTGAGCTGATCCCGCGCCAGATGTTCGACGTGGCGATCCAGGCGGCCATCGGCGCGCAGATCATTGCTCGCGAGAACGTCAAGGCACTGCGCAAGAACGTGCTGGCCAAGTGCTACGGCGGTGACATCTCGCGTAAGCGCAAGCTGCTGGAAAAACAGAAGGCGGGCAAAAAACGTATGAAACAGGTCGGCAATGTGGAGATTCCGCAGGAAGCGTTTTTGGCGATATTGCAGGTGGATAACAAGTAGTTTTGAACCGCAAAGGCGCAAAGTGGAGCTTACTATGCGAAATCTTGGCGTCTTTGCGCCTTTGCGGTTGATGTTTTTTATAGGTGACGAATGAACTTTCCGTTAATCATGTTGATCGCGCTGGTGTTGACCGGCGCCGTCTGGTTGTTCGAGATTTACGCCCTCAAACCGAAACGCGCTGCCGGCTCCAAGGAGCCGCTGCTGGTGGAATATGCGAAGAGCTTTTTCCCGGTGATCCTGGCGGTGTTCCTGTTGCGTTCGTTCCTGGTCGAGCCGTTCAAGATACCCTCGGGTTCGATGATGTCCACCCTGCTGGTGGGCGATTTCATCCTGGTCAACAAGTATACCTACGGCGTCCGCCTGCCGGTGATCAACAAGAAAATCATCGAGGTCGGTTCGCCGCAGCGTGGTGAGGTAATGGTGTTCCGCTTTCCCAAAGACCCGTCGCTCGATTACATCAAGCGGGTGGTCGGCGTTCCTGGCGACAGGATCAGCTATCGCGACAAGAAACTGACGATCAACGGCGTGCCACTGAAAATGGAACGGCAAGGCGACTATAGCTACGTCAAGAGCGGCCTCAACTATGTCACTGCCACGCAGTACCTGGAAACGCTGGGTGAGCATGTGCATCAAACGCTGGTTCAGCCCGATGCGCCGACCATCCGCTTTCAGGATGTGGGGACATTTCCCTTGCGGCAGAACTGTGATTACAATGAAGAAGGCTTCACCTGCACGGTGCCGCCGGGCCATTATTTCATGATGGGCGACAACCGCGACGACAGCAACGACAGCCGCTATTGGGGCTTCGTGCCGGATCGCAACATCGTCGGACGGGCATTCATGATCTGGTGGAACTTCGACAGCTTCAAACGTGTCGGTCAATCGATCATTTAAGGGGAGGGATGGTATGAACCTGAACAAACAGCTCGGTTTCAGCTTTACCAGCGTCGTGATGACCATGATAGTGCTGGCGTTATTAGGGTTGGTTGCAGCTAAAGTGGCACCTGCCTACCTCGATTACTTTGCCATCAAGAAGGTCCTGGCGACGATGGATACCAGCGGCGATCTGAAAAGCATGAGCAACAGTGAACTGCGTGTTTCTTTCTCGCGTCGTGCCAGCATCGACAATATTCGGAGCATCACCGCGGAAGACTTGCAGATCAGCAGAGGGGCGGGCGGCACCTCGGTCATAAGCGCAGAATATTCGGTAAAAACCCCCTTGGTGGCCAATGTCAGCCTGGTGATCGATTTCAGCGTTTCCACCGGACCGGCTGAGTGACGGTATCATGAACTCCGACGCGCTGTGCC
This sequence comes from uncultured Gallionellaceae bacterium, assembly GCA_937873435.1. Classification (GTDB taxonomy): domain Bacteria; phylum Pseudomonadota; class Gammaproteobacteria; order Burkholderiales; family Sulfuricellaceae; genus JAGXQV01. The sequence goes on along the minus strand of CALMWM010000067.1, from coordinate 1,454 downwards.
GGCAGCTCGGCTACAGCTTTAGCAGTGCCGATTTGTTGCGCCAAGCGCTGACCCATCGCAGTTACGGCGGAAGCAACAACGAACGGCTGGAATTTCTCGGTGACAGCGTCCTGAATTGCGTCACCGCCACCCGTCTTTACCAGCTCTATAGCAAGGTGGCGGAAGGCGATCTCTCGCGGATGCGTGCCCATCTGGTCAAGGAAGCGACCTTGAGCGACATCGCCTCCTCCCTGAAGCTCGGCGATTACCTGCTGTTGGGCGAGGGTGAACTGAAGAGCGGCGGTTTCCGCCGGCCTTCGATCCTGGCGGATGGGCTGGAAGCCATTATCGGCGCAATCTATCTCGACGGCAGTTTCACCGAAGCGGAGCGTGTGATCAACCGCCTTTATGAGCCCCTGATCAAAACCCTCGATCCGAAAACCCTGGGCAAAGATCCCAAGACTTTGCTGCAAGAGTACCTGCAAGGCCGCAAGATTGCCCTGCCGCAGTACAACGTGGTCACCATCACCGGCGAGGCGCACGAACAGCATTTCGAAGTGGAATGCATCATCCCTGGACTGAACCTTAGTGCCATGGGTCAGGGCGGCAGCCGACGCAGTGCCGAGCAGGCCGCCGCAGACAAACTATTACAAGGTCTTAAATGAACGATTTTCGCAGCGGCTATGTCGCTATCGTCGGGCGTCCCAACGTCGGCAAATCCACGCTGCTCAATCATTTGATCGGGCAGAAGATCAGCATCACCTCGCGCAAGGCGCAGACTACCCGGCACCGCATCACCGGCATACGTACCGACGAAGATGCCCAGTATCTTTTCGTCGATACGCCGGGCTTCCAGATGCAGTACCAGAACGCCCTCAACCGGGTGATGAACCGTACCGTCACGCAATCGCTGTCAGATGTCGACGCCGTGCTGTTCGTGATCGAGGCACTGCGCTTCGACAGCCGCGACGAACAGGTGCTGGCCTTGCTGCCGAAGGATAGACCGGTGCTGCTGGTGGTCAACAAGGTGGATCGCCTGGACGATAAGAATCGTCTGCTACCGTTTATCGAAGGGCTGGCCCCGCGCTTTCCCTTTGCCGCTATCGTTCCGGTCAGCGCCCAGCGCGGCGCGCAACTCGATGCCTTGCTCCAGGCCTTGCGCGAGTGCCTGCCGGAAAACCAGCCGATCTACGGAGAGGATGAAATCACCGACCGTAGCGAGCGCTTCCTCGCCGCCGAAATCCTGCGTGAAAAGGTATTCCGCCTGTCTGGCGACGAAATTCCCTACTCGATCAGCGTCGAGATCGAGAAATTCGAAACCGAAGGTAACCTGCGCCGTGTTTACGCCGCGATCATCGTCGACCGGGAAAACCAGAAACCCATCCTGATCGGCAAGAAGGGCGCCAAGCTCAAGGAAATCTCCACCCAGGCACGCTACGATATGGAAAAACTCTTCGACAAAAAGGTCTACCTCG
>CALMWM010000066.1 GCA_937873435.1 uncultured Gallionellaceae bacterium | reverse complement strand
GCTTCAATATTGGCTTTGCGGCAGGCATGACTCAATTTAACCGGACACTACTGATGCTTAATGGGAGTAAAGCATGTTACCGATTTTTCAATTCAAGCGTCGCGTAATCCTCTGGATCGTCCTTGCAACATGTTCCCTGTCTGCTGCGGCAGACTGGAAAGCCCCGCGCGAGGCGCTCGACAAACGTCGGATCGAGGGTGAATTCCATATTTACTACACTCAAGAGGGGGAAAATGCGTTCCCCTGGATAGGTGCATCGCCGCAACGTATCCGCGACATGCTGGACGGTCTTGCCGACCAACTTAGCGAGGCCAACCGGTTTTATGGCGATCAACTGGGGCTGGCACGTCCCCTCGGCGGCGCCCGCTATCGGAATGTGCGCGCCATCGACGTGCACATTCTCAAGCTCGAAGGCAAGAAAGGCTCCACCGGTGACGAGCCGATCGTCTATCGCTACCGTAACTTCGACGGCGCAGCGCCCGCACTCACCATCACCCTCTCGACCCAGTGGAACCCGCCCAACCTGACGCCCAACCACGAGGTGTTCCACACTTACCAATACGGTTACACTTTTTTCAAAAACGCCTGGTTTCTGGAAGGCATGGCGCGCAGCATGGAAAAAGCTTTCAAGGGCGGAGAGGTGCGAACTGAACCCTTGCCGCGTCATGGGGAGCTACAACAGCTGATGGCGCGTTCTTACGGTGCGGATGTGTTCTGGAACCGACTGATGTATTTGTGCGATGCCTCGTGCAGCGGCAGTGGCGTCGCTGGGGCGGACAAGCGCGATAGTTATCTTCCGCGCGCGCGGTTTTGCGGCGGTAAGCTGGTGCGCGCCACGCTGGAGCAATACCAGACGCTCGACAAGGAAGCCGCGCGATTACGCGGTATCGATCCCAACGACTGGCCGGAAGATGAGCAGTGGTCCGAGCGCAATAATCCGTTCCTTCTACGCGGCCTGCGTCGTGCCATTGAGAGCCAATGTCCCGTGCAGCGCAATCCCGAGCTGGCGGCCTTTCGCAACGTGCTTAAGGAGGCCGAAACCCGCCCTTGAGTGGGTGTCGGCCAATAGCTATTCATCAATGGAAGTTACTTGCCATCTACAGGCGCCAACCGCTCCAGGTTGACCATGACGGGCGCCAATTTCTGGCTTTTCAAAGCCTGGATATTTTGATCCGCCTCGTTGATCCCCTTGAACGGGCCGTAACGCACGCGGAAGTTTCCTGAGCCGAAATTGACGATTTCCGCAAACATTTTCGGTGCGAGAAGTCCTTTTTCCACCAGTACTTGCGTAAGCGTCAGCGCATGATCCAGCGTGCCTTGGGTATTGAGCTGAATGAAGAGCTGATGCTCGCTCTCGCCCGAAGTGGAGGCGTGTCTCTCAAACGCAACCAGGGATAAAGCTTGGGTAGTCTGCCGACGAATTTTCTGCGACTGGATGTTGGCCTCGCTGGCGTCGCTAAACGGGCCGATGGCGACGCGAAACCCTAGTCCATCCAGATTTTCGATTCTCACCCGGCGGGTTTCCTGAACGAGCTCCTTCATCAACAGGGATTTTGCAAAAAGAAGAGCGTCCGCAAAAGTGCTCTGGGTATTCGGCTGGATGAAATAATAATGGCCGCGTAGCGCAGGTTTTTGCAAGTTGGGAGTCGAGTCTTTCTTCCCAGTGCCCACTGCTCCATCCGTGGGTTTCGGCATGGCCTCGCTGGCAATGGGAGCAGATGCGAGTTTTTGTACTGGCACAGATGCAGCAGGCTGGGGCGGCGAATTTTCCTGCTTCGGCGGCGCGGCTTGTTTGTGCGCTGACGTGACGGGAACCAGTTCCATCTCGGCCGGCACACCGCCGTTTTTAATCGATGCACTGATTTTCGCGATTTCAGGTGCGGCATCGTTGGCATCGGCAAACGGGCCGATGCGGATACGGTAAGTGTCTGTCTCAGGGCTGATGAGTTCGACATGCATGTTCTTGGGCAACATGCCTTTTTGGACGATTTTCTGCAGCAGTTCGGTGGCTTCGCTGGCCGTGGCTTTTCCGCTCACTTCGACATAATGATGCTTTTCTTCTGATTTGGCTGGTGATGGCACAGACAAAACGGGAGGGGTGGCTGTGCTCTTGGGGGCAGCAGGCTTGTCAGCTTGGGCATGGGTGAGGGGTTTTACCTGGGCGGTTGGCGGCACGGTGGCCGTGGGCGGTACGGCTTGGGGCGGCTCAGCGCTTGTTGCGGCTTGAGTTGTTGATATGGGCGGCAGAGGCGTGGGCGCAACCGGGGATGGCGTAGGTGGCTGTGTCTGGACGGGTTTCGACGGCGGGGCGGCATTTAAAAATGCCATGATTCTGGCCTTGTAAGGAGCAGCTTCATGCGCATCGCTAAAAGGGCCGATATTGATGCGGTAGCTTTTTCCATCCGGATTGACCAGTTCGATCCGTTTGTTTTGCGGCAGCAAATTCTTTTCGACAATTTTTTGCGTGACTTCAAGGGTTTCCCGCGAGGTGGCTTTGCCGCCGATCTGGAAGAAATAGGGTTTGCCGGCGGGTGCCGTATTTGCGCTTGGCGACGGAGTGGCCGGTTTCGCCTGCGTGGCGGCTGGCGTTGCAACTGTTGCTGCCGGGGGCGGGGGCGCGCTTGGTGCAGCCGGTTTCACGGTCTGGGTTGGCGCCGCCGGTTTTTCCGTCGTCTTGCGGGCAGCGCTATCGCTTGCGCCAGTGGCTTTTACCGCTTCATTGTAACGATGTTTCCACATTTCGGCCTTGACCGGATCGCGTTCCTCTCCGGGGAAACCGCTTTCATACAGGCTCGCCATGCGTTTCATCGAAATCGCATAGCCGGCCATGGCTGCCTGGCGATGGAGGTTGAGGGCCATGTGCAGATTTTTTGCCACGCCCAGTCCTTTTTCATACATCATCGCCAGATTACCAGTCGCTTCCGCGTGGCCTTGATTGGATGCTTTCTGGAACCAGGTAAAGGCTGCCTTTTCATCCTTGGGAACAGTCTGGCCGGTGGCGTAAAGAAAACCGAGGTAATTTTGGGAGGCAGCGTCGCCTTGGTCAGCCATCACGAAAATGGCTTCCAGATCCTTGGGAGGCGGCGCGGAAGTGGCGTGAGACGTTGTTGCGGAATCTGCCGCTTGGGCCTGACTGCCTAAAAACAAAAACAGGCAACTAAAAATGAGAAGGTAAGCGCGTAACATTTCGACAGCCTTGATTAATGTTGCTGTAATTTAAATGTGTCTAATGTTTCTTGAGCGTTAATTGTACCCGGTACGGCGAGCATTCAGAAAGACAGCGCGTGCGGGCAAGTTCACGATGCCAATGCGATGGCCATACAGCCGCTTCTATCGCAGCGCAGATAGCCGCCATCGTCATCCCAGGCAGGCAGCACCCAGCGTTCGCAGGTGCGGCCATCCACGCTATGAGTATGCTTGGCGGGGCGGTGGGTATGACCGTGGATCAGGCGCGGGTAGGCATGCTGGCGCAGGGTGGCAGCTATGGCGGCAGGGTTTGCGTCCATGATGTCCGCAGGCTTCATCTGTTTCTCCTGCTCGCTTTGTCCGCGCCATTGCTCGATTAATGCCTTGCGTTGTGCCAGCGGTTGGGCAAGGAATTTGTCCTGCCAAACGGGATTCCTGACCATGGAGCGGGATGCCAGGTAATCGACATCGTTGCTGCAGAGGGTG
>CALMWM010000065.1 GCA_937873435.1 uncultured Gallionellaceae bacterium | reverse complement strand
AATTCAGGAAATTATCTGTTTCCTCAAACAATTCTTGCGTGTTGTTAAGGGTTTCTTGCCAAGCGCCTACTTTTCGCCCGCCCTGCGCGATGTATGCGGCCAGGTTGCATGCCAAATCTCGGCGACACAAACAAACTGTGCGGTGGATGTGGGTGTCGGTAGCAGCGACCGCAATTTGCGCCTGAGCTTCCTCCAGTCGGCAAAACAACCGTTCGACCAGGTTGAAAGGGAGGAACGGCGTGTCGCACGGAACGCACAGAACGAAAGGGTGCGTTGCTATTTCAAGTCCGCGCAACAGGCCGGCTAGCGGTCCTTTGAAGTCGGGCGAAGCATCTAGCAAAACCGGGTAGCCGAATATTTCGTAAGTGGCGATATTGCGGTTGGCGCTAATCAAGATTTCGTCGACTTGCGGGGCGATGCTTTCCAATACCCAGGCTAGCAGAGGTTTTTCGTGTAATTGCAACAGTCCTTTGTCGGAGCCAAGCATACGCTTTGACTGTCCGCCAGCGAGAATTATTGCCGAAATATTACCTTTGGCGTACGACATCGTCGTTAAGGGATTCGTTGAAACAGCTGGAAATGCTCGGAATTGTCCCCGGGGCGTGCGCCCTCCCACAATTGCTTCCAACCCAAAGGGGGCGGCGAGGGGTTATCTGCACTGCCTTGTATCAGCAGTACATCGCAATCGCTCCTGCCGGTTGAATCCGCGCGGTGCGTCACGATATTGGCGTAGTAGTCCAGCAAGGCGCGTTGCGGCTCTCCCAAATTTTCACTGGCAACACAGCGATAATTTGAAGGCATGGTTTTTTGCAGGGAAGCGATCATCGACTGATAGCTTTTACCGGCATCGATCCATGGTAGGCAAATGGTGCTGGCGATACCCCATAACAGGGTTACGCCGGCGCTCCAGTTGATCACGGCCCGCCGACCGCGCGCGAGATGGCGTGTCGCAATCAGTATTGCCAGCCATGAAAGTGTAAAGAATGCCGCCACCGTAAAGGCCAGAGGCGAAAATGTAGGAATGAAACCGGGCTGCATTTCCAGCAAATGTTCAGCGTTGCGTGCCGGGTGGCCGGTCATCAGCGCAAACCAGAAGAACCAGAGCAGGCCGGCAAAAAAGCCGAATGTCATGATGCCGAACCAGTTCAGGGCATTGGCTGCGCCACGCTTCAGTGTGTCCACGCTGGCAGTGGCTAACAGGCAAAGCGGCAGCAGCATAGGCATGGCGTAGAGCTCGCGGGAATCGGAAGCCGCGCTCAATACCAGCAGCATGACCAGGAAAGCCGTAGCGGGAAGCTGGATTTCCGGGCGCGACAATTTTTCGCGCCATAAAGTCCAAAGTGCGATGGGTAATGCCGGCCAAGCATACCAAGGCAGGTTGGTCAGGTAAAACCAATGGTTGTTACTCGGCCCCAGTCCGGCGAAACCGAAGAATCGTCCGAAATTATTGATCCAGAACCATTCTATGAACAATTCGTGAGAGTGTAAGTAAAGCGCACCAGGCCAAATCAGCAGCCAGGGCAATGCGGCGATAATTGCGTAAAGCAGGCAATTCAAATAACCCTTGTTGCGCCATGCAACAAAAAAAAGCGGGAGGGCAAACGAGATCACACCAATGATGCCTGGCGCGAGCAGGCCTTTGCTCATGAAGCCGATGCCGGTTCCGGTTCCCAGCGCCAGTCCGCCAAGGAGTGTACTGCGGCGGCTGATGGCCAGGCCGTACAAGGCGACGGCGAAGCCGGCAAACTGTGCAATATCGGTGATCAGTTGGTGGGCGCGGACCAGCAATCCAAGGCAGCCAAGCAACAGCAAGACGCTGATGCGTCCTTGCCCCTTGCCCCATAGCTCTCTCCCGCTTAATCCGGTAAATATCAGCGTCAGCGCCATAAAAAACCCGCTGGTCAGGCGTGCGGCATCATGCGGGGCGAGAAGGGGGGAGAGGAGTTTGGTAAAGATCGCCGCTGTGATGAAAAAAAGCGGCGGCTTTTCCATGAAAGGCTGATCGGCAAGCGTTGGCACCAGCCAGTCTCCACTTTTAAGGATGTGGTGAACTATCCCGAAGCTATAGGCTTCGTCGGGTTTCCATGGTTGATGACCAACCAGGCCGGGGATTATCCAGGCCAGGCAGAGCAGGACCAGCCAGCGGAGTTTGTTCTGCTCGCTGATGTTGGCAGCCGCGTCGGAGAATTTGTTCATTGGTATTTGCGATAAAACAAAAAAGGCAGCCCAAGCTGCCTTTTTGATTTTCTGAATTTCCGCTTACTTCATGCCGTATTTCTGACGGAATTTCTCGACGCGACCAGCGGTGTCGACGATCTTCTGTTTGCCGGTGTAAAACGGGTGGCACTCGGAGCAGACTTCGACGTGTAAGGGCTTGCTCATGGTCGAGCGAGTAGTGAAGCTGTTGCCGCAACTGCAGTTGACGGCGATCTCATTGTATTCAGGGTGAATGTCAGGTCTCATGTTTATGTCCTCTGAGGAATCTTGCGGCGGCCAACCAAATTTTCGAAACCGCCGATTATCCACAAAAAATAATCTGTTGGCAAGGTTAAAATTTTAAAACCAATTCAGCGGCGCATCGAATCGAAGAAGTCCGCATTGTTCTTGGTAGCCTTGATCTTGTCGAGCAGGAATTCCATTGCGTCCAGGTCGTCCATCGGATACAGCAGCTTGCGCAGCACCCAGATTTTTTGCAGTTCGTCCTGCTTGATCAAGAGTTCTTCCTTGCGCGTGCCGGAGCGGTTGACGTTGATCGCTGGATATAGGCGCTTCTCGGCCATTTTGCGATCGAGATGGATTTCCATGTTGCCGGTGCCCTTGAATTCCTCGTAGATCACGTCGTCCATGCGCGATCCGGTATCTACCAGCGCGGTGGCGATGATGGTCAGGGAGCCGCCTTCCTCGATG
>CALMWM010000064.1 GCA_937873435.1 uncultured Gallionellaceae bacterium | reverse complement strand
CGTCCTGGGCGGTGACAGCTACCCGCTGCGACAGGTCGTTACTATTCTGGATATCGCACATCGCATTTTCCAGTTCGCTCAGCGAGCGGGTGATACGCTGGATAACCATCATCATTACCCCGCCGATCAACGCAGTGATCGCAACGATGATTGCGACCAGCCAGATGGCGTGTTTCCAGAATATCCTGTCCACATCGTCGAGGTAGATGCCGGAGCCGATGATCCAGCCCCACGGCTCGAAGCCTTTGACATACGAAATTTTCGCCACCGGCTTGTCCATTCCCGGCTTGGGCCAATAATATTCGATAAAGCCGCTGCCGCTCCGTTTTACCGTATCGACGAACTCGACGAACAGCAACTTGCCGTTGGGGTCCTTCAATCCCGATACATCCTTACCGTCCAGTTCAGGCTTGATCGGGTGCATCACCACCCTCGGCAACATGTCGTTGATCCAGAAATACTCGCTTTTTTCGTAGCGCATCGACTTGATGATGTCCAGCGCTCCCTGCTTGGCCTGATCCTCTGTCACCATCCCGTGTTTCTGCATTTCGTGAAAATGTACCAGCACCCAATAGGAAGACTCGACCAAGTGGCGGGTCTTGACCTTGCGATCTTCGAGCAGGGTATTTTTCTCCGACTGCAACGCAAAAATTGCGATCAGGATCATGCCCGCCAATGCGGCAGCCATGATCAACAACAGGCGGGTTTTGATGCTGAGGATTTTTGTATCGGAACGGCTCATTGCGCTTACTCCCAGAGACTTTTTTGGTCATGTATTTTTTATGCAAAAAAAAGCTTAACCCTTTCTGCCGTGCTTGGGAATAGGGATATTGACTATATGCGCAGCCATTCAGGCAAAGATTGCGGGGGCGGCGCATAAAAAAAGCGGGCCGAAGCCCGCTTTCCCTATCTCGCCGATTCACGCCATCAACTGGCGCAGCACGTATGGCAGGATGCCGCCGTGGCGGAAGTAATCGACTTCGGCGGGGGTGTCGATACGCACCGTCACCGCCAATTCGCTCGCCGAACCGTCGGCACGGCGAATCACCAGGGTGGCATCTTGCTGCGGCTTGATTTCGCCGTCCAGGCCCAGCAAATCGAAGCTTTCCGTACCGTTCAAGCCCAGTGCTTGCGCGCTGTCGCCGTCCTTGAACTGGCACGGCACGATGCCCATGCCGACCAGGTTGGAGCGGTGGATGCGCTCGAAGCTCTTGGCTACCACGAACTTCACGCCCAGCAACTGGGTACCCTTGGCCGCCCAGTCGCGCGACGAGCCGGTGCCGTATTCTTCGCCGGCGAAGATGGCGAGCGGAACGCTGTCGAGCTGATACTGCATCGCCGCGTCGTAAATCGCCATCTGGGAGCCTTCGGGCTGGTGCAGCGTGACACC
>CALMWM010000063.1 GCA_937873435.1 uncultured Gallionellaceae bacterium | reverse complement strand
CGATCTTGTCGAGGGTGGCGCGGAAGCTCTCCACGGTCTGGTGCGGCAGGCCGACCATCAGGTCGAGGTTGATGCTGGCGAAGTTTTCCTCGCGCATCCAGCCGTACACTTCACGGATCAGGCTTTCCGGCTGAACCCGGTTGACGGCTTTCTGCACCGTGCCATCCAGGTCCTGCACGCCCAGGCTGACCCGGTTGAAACCGCTTTGCCGCAGTGCGCGCACATGTTCGCGGCTGAGTTCGCGCGGATCGACTTCGCAGCTGATTTCTGCGTCGTCGGCGATGCGGAACTGGCCGGCGATGTGCGCATACAAGCGGCGGATGTCGTCGGGTTTGAGATAGGTGGGTGTGCCGCCGCCCCAGTGAAATTGCCGCGCGGTGCGCGCCGGGTTGGTGAGCGCGGCGACGCGGTCGATTTCGTGAAACAGCGAATCAAGGTATTCGGTTGCCTTATCGTACTTCTTGGTGGCCACCATGTTGCAGCCGCAGTAGTAGCACAGCGTGTCGCAAAACGGGATATGCACATACAGCGACAGGTCGCGCCCGAGGTTCTGGGTTTGCTGCAACTCATCCAGCCACTGGGCTTCGCCGAAGCTTTCGGTGAAGTAGGGGGCGGTCGGGTAGGAGGTATAACGCGGGCCGGCTTTGCTGTATTTTTCGAGTAATGCGGTAGCGAGCTGCATGGCTTTTCCATCGGACTTTTCAGATGATGCGCATTATAGCGCGTCCGGCGGCGGAATCTTGATAAGACCCTACTGGCGGTGTAACCTTCGGCTGGGACCTGGACTGGGTCTGGCATTGTCAACAACATGGAGACTTAAAACAATGAAATTTTCCGCTTATACCCGTGGCGTGTTCTTCGCTGTTGCGTCCTGCGCGCTGGTGGCTGCTGCCCCGGCTTTTGCCAATGAAACCCCGGCCAGCCTGAAAGGCGCCGAAGTTGTCGATGCGGCCAAGGCCAAGGCGTTGATGGACGGCGGCGCCAAGATGATCGATACGCGCGTCGCCAATGAATATGCCGAGGCGCATATCAAGGGCGCGATTAACGTGCCATACAAGGAAAAGAGCGCCAAGGCCGCCGATTTCGACGCCAGCCAGGATAGCTTCGATGTCGCCAAGCTGCCTGCCGACAAGAATGCGGCGATCATCACCCAATGCAACGGTGCGGAATGCTGGAAGAGCTACAAGGGCGCTGTAGCGGCGATCAAGGACGGCCACAAGAAGGTTTACTGGTTCCGCGGCGGTTTCCCGGAATGGAAGGCCAAGGGCTTGCCGGTCGAATAAGCGGGTTGTACGCAACAAGGCGGGCGGCGCTTGCCGCCTGCCGAAAAAAAGATCCAATAGCCGCAAGCGAATCAGGGAGTCGTTTCAATGAATAGCATCAGGGCCAAAATGTTGCTGGGCGGGGTATTCGCCGGGCTGATTTCGCTCATCCTCGTCGCCGTCAATATCTACAGCGTCAACCAGGGGACAGAAGCGCTCGCCAATGTTTACGAGCATCAGGTGGAGCCGGTTTCCGCCTTGCAGGACATCGACCGCAACCTCAAGGAAATCCGTTTCAGAATGGCCGGGGTGTTGCTCGACCAGATGCCGGCAACCGGTTCGAAAATTCATGCCAGGGAGGCGCGCGCCAACATTCCCGCGCAATGGGCGTTGTTCAAGGAAAAGACCCGCCAGAACACTTTCACCAAAGAATCCTTCGATCAGATCGAAAAAATCGACAAGCAACTGGGGCTGTTCCCCGCTTTCCTGGACAAGCTCGAAGCCGCCTATAGCAGCGAGGATAAAAAAACCATTGCATCCATGCTGGAAGACGAATGGCCGGTCATCCAGTCCGGCTTGCTGAAACCGGTGGCGCAACTGGTGACGGTGCAACAGGCTTCGGTCAAGGCGGCTTACGAGGAAAGCCGCGCCAACGGCAAGCAGCTGATCTTTCTCGGCCTGGGCGTGTTCGTCGCGAGCATCCTGGTGATGCTGGCCGGCATCGGCGTGCTTTCGGCGGATATCCATCGCGGCGTCGTGGCGTTGAAGGAGGCGTTGGCCCGGCTCGCCCAGGGCGACCTGAGTTTTCCGATGCAAATCAAACGTAAGGACGAACTGGGGGAAATGGCGGTTTCGCTGGAAAATGCCTTGGCGCAATTGCGCGACATCATCGGCGGCGTCAAAAACATGGCGGATCTGGCCGCGACGGCTTCTGCCGGCTTTTCGCAGAACGTGGATATGGTGATGACGCGTGGCAGCGGGCGCAACGAGCGGATCGGTCAGGTCACCAGCGCGATGGAGGAAATGTCGGCGGCGATCGGCGAGATTGCCAATGCCGCCAGGGATGCTGCCGTCGCAGTCGAGCAAAACCGCACTTGCGCTACCGACAGCAATGCCAATATGGGCAAGAGCATGGAAATCTCCCAGCGGATCGTGGCTTCGACCAACACCTCCGCCGAACTGGTATCGGCCTTGAACGATTCGATCCAGAAAATCGGCGAGATTACCACGGTGATCAAGGAAATCGCCGACCAGACCAATCTGCTGGCGCTCAACGCAGCCATCGAAGCCGCCCGAGCCGGCGAGCAGGGGCGAGGGTTCGCAGTGGTGGCGGACGAGGTGCGCAAACTGGCGGAACGGACCACCTCCAGTACCCGCGAAATTTCCGGGGTAATCGACCGCATCCGCAGCGAAACCGTCGCGGCGGTGCAATCCATGGGCGGGGTCAAGCAGGAAGTGGAAGAAGGGGCCGCCTACAATCGCCAGGCCGGCGAATCGTTGCAGCAGATCGTGGTGGCGGCCGGACAGGTCGAGGAACGGGTGGGCCGCATCGTCAGCAGCACCAGCCAGCAGAGTTCGGCAACCGGCGCGGTCACGCGCAACATGGAGGAAATATCCGCGATGTCCCAGGAAAATTCGGTAAATATCCAGCAAATGGGCGCCGGTGCCGAGGATGTCTCGCGGATTGCGATGGATTTGCAGCGGCTGGTCGGGCAATTCAAAGTTTGACCCGGATTGCCCCCTAAACGGCTCTGCGAGCCTGTGCGCGCGCTGGCGCACAGGCTTGTGGTCGTTTTCCCTTCTTGCCGGTCGTCCAGGGAATAACTGTGGCACCGAGTCAGCAGTCATATCTGCCTCGCCATCCTTTTACGCACTCAACGGACAATCTGGGCTTTACCTGGAAACGGCCATTGACCGCTTCCATGGATGTTTGACACAATGCCTCAATATGCTGGTTTGCGCATGACAGGTTCTCCTGTTCGGGGAACGCCGGTCATCCCATCCACTGCCGTTTCCAGATTTAATTCTTAACAAGAAACCTCATGACAAATCTACCCAAGGAAATCTTCAAGGCCTACGATATTCGCGGCGTCGTCGGGAAAACCCTGACCACCGAGGGGGTCGAGGCCATCGCCCATGCCATCGGTTCGGAAGCCGTGGCACGTAAGCAACGCGCCATCGTGATCGGGCGCGACGGACGCCTGTCCGGGCCGGATCTGGCGGCAGCGCTGGCGCGCGGCATCCAGAAAAGCGGCATCGACGTGATCGACCTGGGGCTGGTGGCAACGCCGATGACCTATTTCGGCGCCTACCAGCTCGACACCCATTCGGCGGTGATGGTCACCGGCAGCCATAACCCGCCCGACTACAACGGCCTGAAAATGGTGCTGGGCGGCGAAACCCTGGCGGGCGAGGCGATCCAGGGGCTGCGCGCGCGCCTGGAAAACGGCAATCTGGTCAACGGCAGCGGCAGCTATCGCACGCATGATATTGCCGACGAATACATCCAGCGCATTGTCTCCGACGTCAAGCTGGCGCGCCCGATGAAAATCGCCGTCGATTGCGGCAACGGCGTCCCCGGCGCGTTTGCGCCCAAGCTGTTCCGCGCCATGGGCTGCGAGGTGCAGGAGCTGTTCTGCGAAGTGGACGGCCATTTCCCCAACCACCATCCCGACCCGTCGGTGCCGGAAAACCTGCAAGACTTGATCGCCGCGGTGAAAAGCGGCACTGCCGAAATCGGCCTGGCTTTCGACGGCGATGGCGACCGTTTGGGGGTGGTGACCAAGGACGGGCGCATCATTTACCCTGACCGCCAGTTGATGCTGTTCGCGCAGGACGTGCTGAGCCGTAACCCCGGCGCGCAGGTGATTTACGATGTGAAATCGACCCGCAACCTCGCCCCGTGGATCAGAAACCACGGCGGGGTACCGGTGCTGTGCCGCACCGGGCATTCCTTCATCAAGGCCAAGATGAAGGAAACCGGCGCGTTGCTGGCCGGCGAAATGAGCGGCCACGTATTCTTCAAGGAACGCTGGTTCGGCTTCGACGACGGCTTGTACGCCGGCGCGCGCCTGCTCGAATTCCTCAGCCGCCAGGCGGATATCGACGCCACCCTGCATGGCTTGCCTGATTCGGTGAACACCCCGGAATTGCAGATCAAGCTGAAGGAAGGCGAGAACTACGCGGTGATCGACACGCTGAAACGGGATGCCAAGTTCCCCGGCGCACAGGAGATCATTACCCTCGACGGCCTGCGCGTCGAATATGCCGACGGCTTTGGCCTGGCGCGCCCGTCCAATACCACGCCGGTGATCGTGCTGCGCTTCGAGGCGGACAGCGCCGCGGCGCTACAGCGCATCCAGGACGATTTCCGCAAGGTAATCCTGGCCGCCGCGCCTGACGCGGAGCTCCCTTTCTGATTCGGACATATACGCGATGAGCCTGATACCGATCGACAAGGAAGAACTGGAAATCGGCAAACCGTTGCCGTGGGCGGTGTTCGACCCGCAGCGCAACCGCATGGCGGCGGCGGGCGATGTGATCCAGAACGAAGAGCAGTTGCTGTTATTGCTCGACAATCATCCTTGCCGCGAGCTGACTTGGGATGCCGGCGGCGACGGCGCCGAAGAGCTGACCGCCGAGGTTATCACCAAGGCGGACACCAGCAAATCGGGCCAGCAGACCAGCTTCAAGTTCGACGCGATGAATCTGAAAGTCGGCGACCGCCTGCAAATCCAGCCGCCCGCCCAGCTTTCGCCGGAACGCTTCCTGGTTAAACTGATCGGCTACGTCAACAACGTCAGCTTGCTGGTGACCGCACCGATGACTACCCATGGCCTGCGTTTGCAGTTGATCGAAGGCGAGAAACTGGTGGTACGGATATTTTCCAGCCAGAATGCTTTCGGCTTCGCCAGTACGATAGAAAAAGTCTGCAAGTTGCCGTTCGACTACCTGCATCTTTCCTTTCCGGCCGAAGTGCAGGGGATGGTGATCCGCAAGGCACCGCGTGTCAGAACCAAGATTATCGCCTCGGTGAATGCAGGCGCGCAGGGGACGGATAGCGCCTCGGGGATGATTTCCAATCTCAGCGCCAACGGCGCTTTGCTCGATGCGCGGCGCAACCTGGCGGAAAAAGGGGATACCCTCAAGGTGTCGTTTCGCGTCAACCTGCACAATATCGATGCCTATCTCACCGTGAACGCCGCGGTGCGCGCGGTGTTCACCGATGAAGTGGTGGATAGCAGCGGCACCGCGTTGATTCATCACGGACTCGAATTCGTCAATCTACAACCCAACGACAGCGTGATTCTGCAAAGCATGATCTACCAGCAGATGATCGAGCATCCTCACACCCTAGCCTAAATGAAAGCAGTTTTTAGTTATGAGTGTTTAGTGTTGAGTTGTGGAATGCGCTTCGCACCTGATCCAAGAACAACCAAATTCTTACCATGCTCTATTCTCTGATTCGCCCCCTATTGTTTCGTCTTGACCCGGAAACCGCCCACAACCTGACGCTGGATGGCTTGAACCTGCTGCGCAAGACCGGGTTGCTCGGTTTGCTGGGCAGTGTGCCCGCTACCAAGCCGCGTACCGTGATGGGGCTGACCTTTCCCAATCCGGTCGGGCTGGCCGCCGGGCTGGACAAGGACGGCGCCTGCATAGCCGCGCTCGCTGCGCTGGGCTTTGGTTTCATCGAAATCGGCACGGTCACGCCACGCCCGCAGCCGGGTAATCCCAAGCCGCGCCTGTTCCGCCTGCCGCAGGCGAACGCCATCATCAATCGCATGGGGTTCAACAACCTGGGGGTCGACAACCTGCTGGAAAATGTCCGCCGGGCGGAGTATCGCGGCATTCTCGGGATCAATATCGGCAAGAATTTCGATACCCCGATCGAACAGGCTGCGGAGGATTACCTGATCGGGCTGCGCAAGGTCTACACCCATGCCAGCTACGTGACGGTGAATATATCTTCGCCCAACACCAAGAACCTGCGTCAGCTCCAGCAATCTGACGAACTCGGCAAGCTGCTCGGCCAGCTCAAGGAAGAACAGCTCAAACTGGCGCAGCAGCACGGCAAATATGTGCCGCTGGCGCTGAAAATTGCCCCCGACCTGGATACCGAGCAGATCATCGCGATTGCCGATTTGCTGTTGCAGTATGAAATCGATGGCGTGATCGCCACCAACACTACCCTGGCGCGCAAGGGTGTCGAGGGGCTGGAGCATGGCGAGGAAACCGGCGGCCTGAGCGGTACGCCGGTTCGATCCAAGTCCAGCCTGGTGGTCAAGCAGCTGAGCATGGCGCTGGAAGGAAAAATACCGATTATCGGGGTGGGCGGCATCATGAGTGCGCTGGATGCCGAAGAGAAGCTGGCTGCCGGCGCCGATCTGGTGCAAATCTACAGCGGACTGATCTATCGCGGCCCCGGCCTGATCCGGGAAATTTGCCGGGAAATCGGATAACCCCATGCTGATCGGTGTTCCCAAGGAGATCAAGGATCACGAATATCGTGTCGGGGTGACGCCGGGCGGCGCGCGGGCGCTGACGGCGGCTGGGCACGAGGTGCTGGTACAAAGCGGGGCGGGCCAGCGGATCGGCTTTTCCGATGAGCACTATGTTGCGGCAGGAGCGCGCATCGCCGCTAGCGCCGCCGAAGTTTACGCTTGCCCGCTGGTGGTCAAGGTCAAGGAGCCGCAGGCGGCGGAGTTGCCGCTGTTGCACTCGGGACAAGTGCTGTTCACTTATTTTCACCTGGCGTCCGCGCCGGATCTGACGGCGCGTCTGCTGGAACGGCGGATCGTCGCCATCGCCTACGAGACGGTGACCGATGCGCAGGGCGGTTTGCCGTTGTTGACGCCGATGTCGGAAGTGGCGGGGCGCATCGCCATCCAGGCCGGTGCGACCGCGCTGCAACTGGCCAACGGCGGCAACGGTGTACTGCTGGGCGGCGTGGCCGGCGTGGCGCCGGCTCGCGTGGTGGTGCTGGGCGCCGGCACGGTGGGTACCCAAGCGGCCCGGATGGCGCTGGGCGCCGGCGCCGACGTGACCATCCTGGACATCAATTTGAACCGCCTGCGTTATCTCGACGACGTCTTCGGGCCGCGCCTGAAAACCCTTTACTCGGAGATGCAGGCGATAGAGGAACTGGTAAGCGGCGCGGATCTGGTGGTGGGGTCGGTGCTGATCCCCGGCAAGCGCGCGCCGCGGCTGCTGTCGCGCAAGATGGTTCAATCCATGACTCCGGGCGCGGTGCTGGTGGACGTGGCGATAGACCAGGGCGGCTGCGCGGAAACCTCGCGTCCTACCACCCATAGCCAGCCGACCTACGTCGAGGAAGGCGTGGTGCATTATTGCGTGACCAACATGCCGGCTGCCTGCGCGCGCACTTCGACCCACGCGCTGACCAATGCCACCTTGCCTTATGCCGTGCAGTTAGCCGGTTCCGGTTGGCGTCAGGCACTCACCGACAATCCCGGATTGCGCGACGGACTCAATCTGTGTCTCGGAGAGGTGACGCACCCGCGTGTCGCGGAAGACTTGGGTTATACCTATTGCGAGCCGCAAAAAGCCCTGCTTTGAGCAATGTTTTTTTTGCTGAGATGTTCGGCTAAGTGCAAGTAATTATTGTGTATTGTTGTGGCGGTGTCTTATAGCTGGGCTATAAGATTGATGTTGCGGCGATGCCTCTTTTGCCTGACAATGTAACGCTGAGAATTTCGTTTTGGCAAAGGATAAATGGAACATTTTCTGCTGATTCTGCTCGCCACGGTTTTGGTCAACAACATCGTGCTGGTCAAGGTGCTCGGCCTGTGCCCTTTCATGGGCGTATCCAAGAAGCTCGACGCCGCGGTCGGCATGAGTGCGGCAACGGCGTTCGTGTTGACGCTGGCTTCCGGCTTGAGCTACGCGGTGGATGTCTACCTGCTGGTGCCGAACGACCTTGCCTATCTGCGCACTCTGTCTTTCATCGTGGTGATCGCCTCCATCGTACAGTTCACCGAGATGTTCATCCGCAAGTCCAGTCCGGGGCTTTACCAGTCGCTGGGCATCTATCTGCCGCTGATCACCACCAACTGCGCGGTGCTCGGCGTGCCGTTGCTCAACGTGCAGGAGAATCACAATTTCGTCGAGTCGCTGCTATACGGCTTGGGCGGGGCGCTGGGCTTCGCGCTGGTGCTGACCTTGTTTGCCGCGATGCGCGAGCGTCTCGACGGCGCCGCAGTGCCGCAGCCGTTCAAGGGGGCGCCGATCGCCATGGTGACGGCGGGGCTGTTGAGCCTCGCCTACATGGGCTTTTCCGGTTTGATCAAATAGGGCCGCGCCACTCTTTATGCTAGTCGCTATTCTCGTCATGGCCGGTCTGGCCATCTTGCTGGGCGCCATTCTCGGCTTCGCCGCGCTCAAGTTCAAGGTGGAAGGCAATCCGCTGATCGAGCAGGTCGGAGCCATCCTGCCGCAGACCCAATGCGGCCAGTGCGGCTATCCTGGCTGCGCCCCTTACGCCGAGGCGGTAGCCAAGGGCGAGGCGGAGATCAATCTGTGCATCCCGGGCGGCAATGCGGTGGCGAAGGGCATTTCCGAGTTGATGGGTGTCGAGTTCAAGCCGGTCGGTGGCGATGATGCCGACAGCGGGCCGAAACCCAAACAAGTGGCCTTTATCGATGAAAGCCTGTGCATCGGCTGTACCGCCTGTCTGAAACCCTGCCCGCAGGATGCCATCCTGGGCGCGTCGAAGTTGATGCACACCATCCTGCCGGACTATTGCACCGGTTGCGAAAAATGCGTGCCGGTATGCCCGGTGGATTGTATAACGATGGTGCCGATCAAGGAGGATATCGCTTCCTGGAAGTGGCGGTACCCGGTAATCCCACTCCAGAACATCGCTGCCGAATCAGAAGGTCAACCGTGAGAACTTTGTCCACATTTCACGGCGGTGTCCATCCCCCGCAGAACAAGGATGAATCCAACCGCCTGCCGATAGCCCCCGCGCCGCTGCCCGCGCGGCTGATCGTGCCGCTGCGCCAGCATATCGGCACGCCCGCCAGGCCGATCGTGCAGCCCGGCGACCTGGTGCTGAAAGGCCAGATGATCGCCCAGGCTGCCGGCCCGGTTTCTGCCGCGCTCCATGCACCGACCTCGGGCCGTGTGGTGGCGCTGGAAAACCATGCGGTGCCGCACGCTTCGGGGATGCCGGATTTGTGCGTGATCATCGCCGCAGACGGGGAAGACCGCTGGATGGAGCGCCAGCCGATAGATTACCGCAACGTCGATCCCGCCACGCTGGGCGAGCGGTTGCGCGATGCCGGGGTAGTCGGCTTGGGGGGCGCGGTATTTCCGACGCACGTCAAACTTGATTCCGGGACGCAGCAGAAAATTCACACTCTGGTAGTCAACGGTGCCGAGTGCGAACCGTGGATCACCTCCGACGATATGTTGATGCGCGAACGTGCCGGAGAGATCGTCGAAGGCATCAAGATCATGGCGCACATGATCCAGCCCGAAGAAGTGCTGATCGGCATCGAGGACAACAAGCCGGAAGCCATCGCGGCAATGCGCAAGGCTTGCCAGGGGACGAATTACGAAGTGGTTGCGGTGCCGACGCTCTACCCTACCGGCGGCGAAAAGCAATTGATCAAGGTGCTTACCGGCAAGGAAGTCCCTTCCGGGTGCCGTCCGCCCAGCATCGGCGTGAGCTGCTCCAATACCGGCACCGCTTATACCGTGCATCGCGCGCTGAACCACAGCGAACCGGTGATTTCGCGGGTGGTCACGATGACCGGCAACGTGTCGAAGCCACAGAATTTCGAAGTATTGATCGGCACGCCCATCGGCGAGATCGTCGCGCAGGCGGGCGGGGCCAAAGCCGATACCCGCCGCTATATCCTGGGCGGGCCGATGATGGGCTTCGACCTGCCGTCGCTGGAAGCGCCGCTGGTGAAGTCGATCAACTGCGTGATCGCGGTTTCGGATGCGCTATTCCCGACTGCGCCGCCGGTCATGCCGTGTATCCGCTGTAGCCGCTGCGCGCAGTCGTGTCCGGCGGAACTGCAACCGTTCGAACTGTACTGGTTCGCGCAGAGCAGGAATTTCGAGAAGGCGCGCGCCTACAACTTGTTCGATTGTATCGAGTGTGGCTGCTGCGACTACGTATGTCCGAGCAACATCCCGCTGGTGTCGTTCTTCCGCTTCGCCAAAAGCGAAATTTTCTCTATCGACCGCGATAAAAAAGCGGCGGAGATCGCCAGGGAGCGCTTCGAGTTCAAGGAAGCGCGCATCGCGCGCGAAAAACAGGAAAAGGCCGCCATGCTGGCGAAGAAACAGGCGCAGATGAAGGCCGCCGCGGCGGCCGACCCCGATGCAGCCGCGAAGAAAGCCGCCATCCTGGCTGCGGTGGAACGTGCCAAGGCCAGGCAGGTGGCCAGCGACGTCCCGAGCGGCGCCGACCAGACCACGCAATCGTCGGAAAAACCATGAGTTCACCCTACCTCCAAAATCCCGGCAGCGGCGTCTCAGGCATCATGCTGAGAGTGCTGGCAGCCTTGCTGCCGGCGATTGCCGCCTATTACTATTTCTTCGGCCCGGCGATCCTGGTCAGCTTGACCCTGGCCAGCGCCACCGCACTGGCGGCGGAAGCGGCGATGCTGCGCCTGCGCGGCTACCCGCTGCGGTATTTCCTGTCCGACGGCAGCGCGCTGCTGACCGGCTGGCTGCTGGCCTTGTCGATTCCGCCGCTGGCGCCGTGGTGGCTGATCGTGGTGGGAACGCTGTTCGCCATCGTGATCGCCAAGCATCTCTACGGCGGCCTCGGCCACAACCTGTTCAACCCGGCGATGGTCGGTTTCGCGGTGCTGATGATTTCCTTCCCGTCGCACATGACCCACTGGCTGACGCCGTTGCCGCTGGTGCACGACGGTTTGAGCCTGGCGCAGCAGTTGGCGTACTTCTTCGGCGAAAGCCTGCCGTCCGGCATGAATCTCGACGCGGTGACCATGGCGACGCCGCTGGATACCATCAAGACCCAGGTGTCGCTAGGCAGGGCGGTGGGCGAAATCCGCGACAACACGCCGATTTTCGGTGCGTTGAGCGGACGGGGAACCCAGGTGATTGCCGCGTTCTACCTGCTCGGAGGCTTGTTCATGCTGCAGCAGCGGGTCATAACCTGGCATATTCCGGCAGCCTTCATCGGCGTGTTCGCGCTGGTTGCCGGCGTGTTTCATGGGGTCGATGCCAGCCGCTACGCGCCGCCGTTGTTTCACCTGTTCAGCGGCGGTGCGATGCTGGGCGCCTTCTTCATCGCCACCGATTACGTGACCGGGCCGACCACGCCCAAGGGCAAGCTGATTTTCGGCGGCTGCGTCGGCCTGCTCGAATACGTGATCCGGGTATTCGGCGGCTACCCCGACGGGGTGGCGTTCGCGGTGCTGATCATGAACGCGGCGGTGCCGCTGATCGACGCTTATACCCAGCCCAAAGTATTCGGCCATACAAAATAATCATGGAAACCGTACTCCGACATTCTTCCAAATCCGGCATCATCCTGATGGCCTTTGCCATCGTCGGAACGGCGTTGCTGGCAGCCACCCATCTCTCCACCCGCGACATCATCGCGGAAAGCGAGAAACAGGCAAAGCTTGAACTGATCGCGCAAATCCTGCCGAAAGAGTTGTACGATAACGATATTCTCAAGGAAACGGCGCAATTGCCGGCGGCTCCCGAACTCGGCAACAAGGACGCGACCCCGTTGTATGTCGCCACGCTGGCTGGCAAACCGTCGGTTTCGGTATTCGAGGCAATCGCTCCGGACGGTTACAGCGGCAAGATCAAGCTGCTGATCGCGCTCAAGGCGGACGGCGAGCTGTCCGGCGTGCGCGTGGTCGATCACCATGAAACGCCGGGGCTGGGCGACTACGTCGATATCGCCAAGGATAAATGGATCACCTTGTTCGATGGGCTATCGCTGGCCAAATACAGCGGCGATACGGACTGGAAAGTGAAGAAGGACGGCGGCAAGTTCGAGCATCGTTCCGGCGCCACCGTCACACCGCGCGCGGTAATCAAGGCGGTGCATAAATCGCTGACTTTTGCCGCGGCCAACCACGATCTGTTTTTTTCTCCGCACCGAACGGTCAAGAAGGAGGGCGCAAAATGAGCGACGTAAACTACCGGGAAATCGTCTGGAACGGCATCTGGAAGAACAACGCCGGGATCGTCGCATTGCTCGGCCTGTGTCCTTTGCTGGCGGTGAGTTCCACCGTGGTCAACGGTGTCGGCCTGGGGCTGGCTACCGCCATCGTGATGGCCTTCAGCAACGCGGCGGTGTCGCTGGTGCGCCGCTATATCCCGAATGAAATCCGCATCCCGGTGTTCATCGTGATTATCGCGGTGCTGGTGACCATCATCGAACTGGTGATGCACGCCTATTTCCAGGCGCTATACCATGTGTTGGGGATCTTCGTGCCGCTGATCGTGGTGAACTGTAACGTGCTGGGACGCGCCGAAGCGTTCGCCTCCAAGAACGCGGTCATGCCGTCGATAGTCGACGGATTCATGGTCGGTTTCGGCCTGACCCTGACGCTGGGCGTGCTGGGTGCGATTCGCGAAGTATTCGGCATGGGGACGCTATTTTCCGGCATCGACATGGCGCTCGGCCCCTGGGCCAAGTCATGGGTGATCACCGTGGTTCCCGATTACCACGGCTTCCTGCTCGCCATCCTGCCGCCCGGCGCTTTCATCGGCCTGGGCTTTATGATCGCCGGCAAGAACTGGCTGGATGCGCGCGGCAAGGCCGGGAAACGCCAGCCGGAAGCCGCTGCGGGTACCGTCCTCATGAGCCGCTAGTAGGCACCTATGGACGCGCCTGCAAGCTGAGGCAATCCCGGTTGTGTTGTATCCATCTAAAAGCTTGAATGCTGAGTGAGCCTCGAATGAAAATAAATTTGCCCGTGACCGACATCGAATACCCTTTCCCCAAGGGAGAAGCGATTGTTTCAAAAACGGATATGAAAGGCATCATTACCTTCGCGAACGATACTTTCGTCAAGGTTAGCGGATTTTCCCGGGAGGAGCTCCTGGGCAAGAATCACAATATCATTCGTCACCCCGACATGCCGCCGGAGGTGTTTGCGGATTTATGGCGCGCCATCAAGTCCGGCCTGCCCTGGCAGGGTATCGTCAAAAACCGCCGCAAGAACGGCGATTACTATTGGGTCAAGGCGCTCATCGTCCCGGTGCGCAGCCACAACCAGACCATCGGACACATGTCCGTCCGCAGCGAGCCGACGGCAGAAGAAAAACGTTCCGCGGCCAGGCGCTACCAGGCCATCAAGGACAAGCGCGCCAGGCTCCACAAATTTTCGCTCGCCGACCTGGTCTCCCGGTTTTCCTTCAATACGCGCTATGCCCTTTTCGTGACATGGATGGTTCTGCTCGCGGCTGCCGCCGGCCTAGCGGGGTTGGAAGGCTGGTCTGTCGTGATGGCAGTGGTTTGTGCGACCGCACTGGTTTCTGCTGTGGGCAGTTTCTTGTTCATGTCCGCTACGGTCGCGACGCCGTTGGAAGAGGCAATCGGCTTTTTCGACCAGATCGCCCAAGGCAACCTCGAGAACGACATCCCGGTTAACCGTCCAGATGAGGTCGGTCGCGTGCTTGCCGGCTTGGCTATCGCCCAGACCCACATGCACGTGATGATCGACGAAATTCGCATCAGCACCGAGGAAGTGGAAAATCGTTGCGCACAGCTTGAGCAGCAAGTTCAGCGCGTGACCGAGCTTTCACGCGATCAGGCCGAGCGCATCACCCGGGTAAGCGCTTCCATGGGGGCCTTGTCGTCTTCGGTAACCCAGGTGGCGCAGACCGCGGAAAATTCGGCGGATTCGGCAAAAACCACGCTGGCCGTGGTTACCGAGGGCAACTTGCGGATGACGCGCAGCATCGAGGCCACCGACCAGGTTGCCGGGGCAGTGCAGACTTCCGGCCAGGACATTAATGAGCTGAGCCACTCGATCGAGCAGATCGGAACGATGACGGGGATCGTCAAGGATATCGCCAATCAGACCAACCTCTTGGCGCTGAACGCCGCCATCGAGGCGGCGCGGGCCGGGGAACAGGGGAGGGGATTCGCCGTGGTGGCGGACGAGGTGCGCAAGCTTGCCGAACGCACGACCGCCACTACCGGCGATATCGACCGGATGGTGGTGGAGATTCAGTCGATGGCAAAAGCGACCGTGGAGACGATGGGCAATGCCGTCCAGCAGGTTCAGCAGGGACGCGGATTCATCGAGCAAACCAACGACAGCTTCACCCAGATAACCACGTTGAGCAAGAACGTTACGGAGATATCGAATGGGATTGCCGAAGCGGCGAAGGAGCAGTCCGTCGCCACGGAAGAAGTCGCCCGCAATACCGAACAGATTTCTAGCCTGATCGAAGAGAACAGCGCATCCTTCGCCCAAGTCAGGGATGCCGTTCAGGAGTTGCGGCAAACGGCTGGAAAACTGCGGGATGTGGTGGCCCACTTCCGCGAGCGAACTTAGCGCAAGAACGTTAGCCGGTTAGCGGACAAGCCGGCTCAAACCTCGTCCAACCCGGTGAGTATCAGCATTTCCGCTTCGTTCGCCGCAACCGGGCGCGAGTAGAGAAATCCCTGGCTATATTCGGCGCCCATCGCGGCGAGGATCTCGGCCTGTTCTTCCAGTTCCACCCCTTCGCAGATTACGTCGCGCCCCAGTTTGTGGGCGAGGTGGACGATGGTCTCGACGAAGTGCCGGGCGTTTTCTTTCTCGTGCAGGTACATGATGAACGAGCGGTCGACCTTGAGGGTGTCGATGGGCAGGCGATGCAGGTAGCTGAGTGAAGAGTAGCCGGTGCCGAAGTCGTCGAGCAACAGCTTGATCTGCATGTCTTTCAGGCGATGGAGGATGGCGATGGCGCGCTCGGCATCCTCCATCATCGCGCTTTCGGTGATTTCCAGTTTGAGCAGCGTCGGCGCAAGGCCGGTATCCGCAAGCGCGGCGGCGACGTCTTCGAGCAAATCGGGATGCAGCAGTTGCCGCGCCGAGAGATTGACGCTGACGGTGAGCGGCGTAGCGTCCGGCCAGCGCAGTTGCCATTCCCGCGCCTGACGGCAGGCTTCGCGCAGCATCCAGCGGCCAAGCGGGACGATGAAGCCGATTTCCTCGGCGACGGGAATGAATTCGACCGGAGAAATCAGACCCTTGGCCGGGTGCAGCCAGCGCACCAGGGCTTCGAAGCCGCTCAGGCGGCGATCCGCCAAGGAGACGATGGGTTGGTAGTAGGCCTGGAATTCGCCGCGTTCCAGGGCGTGCCGCAGATCGAGTTCGAGTTCCAGCCGGCGCACCGCGCGGTCGTGCATTTCCTGGTTAAAAACCACGTAGCTGCCGCCGCCCTGCGCTTTGGCGCGCACCATGGACATGTTGGCGTCGCGGATCATCTCGTCCGGGGTATGGTGGGTCGGGCTTCTGACGACGATGCCGAACGAGACGGTGGCGAATACTTCATTGCCTTCGAGAGAAAAAGGCAGCACCAGCTTTTGCTGAATGCGATTGAGCACCAGTAGCGTGGCGCTGACGTCGCGGATGTCTTCGAGGAGCATGGCAAATTCGTCACCGGCCATGCGCGCCGCCATGTCGGTGGGGCGGATGATGTTGCGGATGACGTTGGCCACGCTCATCAGCAGCAGGTCGCCCATGCGGTGACCCAAGCTGTGGTTTACCACCTTGAAGCGGTCGATGCCGCAGTAGAGCACGGCGAATTGCAAGTCCTTGCGCCGTTCGCTGCGCCGCATGGTGTGCTCCAGGCGATCGAGAAACAGGCTGCGGTTGGGCAGGCCGGTCAGCCCGTCGATGAACATGTCGGGAAGACGGGCGTCATCACCGTTGAGGTTGATGGCGGTTTCGTGGGCAGAGGCGTAGTTCAAGCCATCGGCTGCGTCGTAGCTGACGTTCCACACCACGCCGAGATAGCCGCCGTCCTGGCGGCGGCAGCGGGTGGAAAAGCGCAAGGTGGGATTGTCGTGGCTCAATGTCGCTAATTTTTCGATGGCGGCGGCCTGGTCGTCCTCGTGCAGGAGGTCGAGGAAGCTGCGTTGCTGCAACTCGCCATGCGGGTAACCCAGGGTAGCCGACCACGCCTCGCTGATCATGCGTAATGACCAGTCTTGTGCGAATACCAGCAACAGGGTATCCGGGAGCTTGAAGAAAGAGCTTTCGAGGGGCGCAACATCCGTTCGGGTTCGGTACATAAGTCGTCCAGAAAGGCTATCGGGTTGAGATTTATCATTATGACCGAAAGAGGGCACGGCGCGGAAGGGATTATCAGGCGCATTGCAAGTTGTCCATGTGCCGGGCGAGACGCCTTAATCGGCGGTTTGTGGTAAGCTAAAATCCATGAACGCCGCCAAACGACGCGCTATTTTCCAGCGCTTGCAAGCTGCCAATCCCGAGCCGACCACCGAACTGCACTACCGCACCCCATTCGAGTTGCTGGTGGCGGTGCTGCTGTCCGCGCAAGCCACGGACAAGAGCGTCAATCTCGCCACCGCCAGGCTGTTTCCGGTTGCCGCGACGCCGCAGTCCATCCTCGATTTGGGGCAGGAAGGGCTGGAGAGCTATATCCGCACCATCGGCCTGTATCGCAGCAAAGCCAAGCACCTGATCGAAACCTGCCGTCAGTTGCTTGCGCGCCATAACGGCGAGGTGCCGCATGATCGCGTTGCGCTGGAAGCGTTGCCGGGTGTCGGGCGCAAGACCGCCAACGTGATCCTCAACACCGCTTTCGGCGAGGAAACCATCGCGGTGGATACCCACATCTTCCGTGTCGCCAACCGCATCGGCCTGGCGCCCGGCAAAACCGTGCGGGAAGTCGAGGATAAACTGCTCAAGGCGGTCGAGCCGCAGTTCCGCCGCCATGCCCACCACTGGCTGATCCTGCACGGGCGCTACGTGTGCAAGGCGCGCAAGCCGGACTGCGGCACCTGCATCATCCACGATCTTTGTGAATTCAAAGGAAAGGCCACCCTGAATGTTTAGCCCCAGCCGCGACCAGGCGCGTCGCTTCCTCTTCGACACCTGGCGCAAGCAGTGCGACGGCGCCGCGCTCACCGACCTGGAGCGGATGGCGCTGGCAGTGATGCTGCTCCATCCCGAATACCACCCCCAGCTCGACAATCCCGAGCACTACCTGGAGCGCGACTACCTCCCGGAAAACGGCGAGGCCAACCCGTTCCTGCACCTCAGTATGCACCTCGCGATCCGCGAGCAGCTTTCCATCGACCAGCCGCGCGGTATCGTCGCGCATTACCAGCGCCTGCTGGCCAAAATCGGCGACGAGCACGCCGCCGAGCATATCCTCCAGGAATGCCTGGGCGAAATGCTGTGGCAGGCGCAACGCCACCGCACGCCGCCCGACCCGGCGGTGTATTTCGAGTGCCTGGAGCGGCATGGCTGAGGTGCTGGGCAAGCGCCGGTCAAATCAGTTATCCTTGTAGTGAAAACGCTGGGTCGGGGACTCCCTTCTCCCGCAGGCGGGAGAGGGAGCAAACCAACGCAGCATGTAGTCTGCTTTTATTCCAAATTATGTCGGATTCAGATTGGATTCACGGTGGAACGAGGTTAAACAGATGAAAAGAATCGTGCTAATGCTGGATGGCTTCATCCAGCGCGACTTGCTGACCGACAAGGCGGTAGTGACCATCGGGCGCAACGCCGAGAACGACATCCAGATCGACAACCCGTCGGTGAGCGGTGTCCATGCCAAAATCACCCTGTCCCCCGAACTGACGGTCGAAGACCTCGGCAGCACCAACGGCACCCTAGTTGGCGGAACCAAAATCGCGCAGCCCACGACGATTCATATCGGCACCCCGATTGCCATCCTGCGCTACCTGGTTTACGTGCTCGACGAACACAAGAAGGCCGACGGCAGCACGCTGGAACGCACCCTGAAAGTCGGCGAAAAGCCGGCTTGAATCCATGCGGCTGGGCATCGATCTGGGCGGCACCAAGATCGAAATCGTCGCGCTCGACGAGGGCGGCAACGAATTGTTGCGCCGCCGCGTCGCTACCCCGCGCGGCAATTATCCCGCGACCCTGGCGGCGATAGCCGGCCTCGTTGCCGGGGCCGAGGCGGTGCTGGATATGCAAGGCACTGTGGGCATCGGTACCCCAGGCGCGATTTCTCCATGCAGCGGCCTGCTCAGGAATTCCAACTCTACCCAACTCAACGGCCAGCCCATCCAGCGCGATCTGGAGTCCCTGCTCGGCAGGCAGGTAAAAATAGCCAACGATGCCAACTGCTTCGCCTTGTCCGAAGCGTTGGACGGCGCAGCGGCAGGCGCGGAAGTGGTGTTCGGGGTGATCCTCGGCACCGGCGTGGGCGGCGGTATCGTTGTTCACGGCCGGATACTCACCGGCCCCAACCGTATTGCCGGGGAATGGGGTCACAATCCGCTACCCTGGCCGGATGCCGAAGATTTGCCCGGGCCTGCCTGCTATTGCGGCAAGCAGGGATGCATCGAAACCTTCCTCTCCGGTCCGGGCATCGCGGCGGATTATGCCCGGCTTCATGGCGGTGTGCTGGACGCGGTGGCCATCGTGGCTGGCGCCGACGCGGGCAATCCCGCTTGCAATGCCACGCTGGAACGCTACGAAGACCGGCTGGCGCGGGCCTTGGCGCATGTCGTGAATATCCTCGATCCCGACGTGATCGTGCTCGGCGGGGGAATGTCGAATATCCGGCGCTTGTACCGCGAAGTTCCCCGGCGCTGGGGGCAATACGTTTTTTCCGACTGTGTGGAGACCCGCCTGGCGGCGAATCGATACGGTGATTCGAGCGGGGTGAGGGGGGCAGCCTGGTTGTGGGCGTAAGGGAGGGCAGTTCTTGCGCCACAACAGAGGCCAAGCTTTCCTGCCGCAACGGACAAAGAAAAGGGCGGCCTGAGCCGCCCTTCTCGGAGTGCAACAACTTTTTGCTTATTTGAGCTTTTTAATGCCCAGCACGCCGAGTACATACTTCTCGTAAATCGGCTCGGTGGTGCCTTTCTTCATCTTGCGGATGAAGTATTTCTCGAAGGCGATCTTGGCCAAGTGCACCCACTTGCCTTCCTTGAACCAGTTGACGTTGCGCGGCGGAATCTGCGGCATGGCCACGAAAGCCGCGCCGGTGTCGCCGAAATCGGCCAGGCAGATGGCGTTCCAGGTGCCTTTTTGATCGGGTTCCTTGCCGTCGAGCACTGCGCGGATGTTGTGCGCGGTGGCGGTGACCATGGATTCGATCATGTAGCCGGTTTTCGGGGTGCCTGTCGGTACCGGGGTGGCTTCCACCGGCGGGATGGCGACGCATACGCCGACCGAATAGATGTTGTTGTATTTCGGATTGCGCTGGTACGGGTCGATCAGGATGAAGCCGCGCGGGTTGACCAACCCTTCGATGCCGAATACCGCGTCGATACCCTTGAACGCCGGCAGCATCATCGAGTGCTTGAACGGCAGCTCGTGTTCTTTCTTGACGTTGCCCATTTCGTCGTGTTCTGTGACGAACATCTTGCCCGGCTCGATTTTGCTGACCTTGGCGTTGCAGATCCACTTGATGTGACGATCGCGCATCACCGATTCCATCATCCCCTTCGAGTCGCCCACGCCGCCCAGGCCGAGGTGGCCGATGTAGGGTTCGGCGGTGACGTAAGTCATCGGCACCTTGTCGCGGATCTTGCGCTTGCGCAAGTCGGTGTCCATGATCATCGCGTATTCATAGGCCGGGCCGTAGCAGGAGGCCATTTGTACCGCACCGACTACGATCGGGCCGGGGTCCTTGACGAAAGCATCCCATGCCTTGCCGGCTTCGACTGCATGGTCGACGTGGCAGATGGAGTGGCTGTTCTTGCCGGGGCCGGCACCCTCGACTTCGTCGAAAGCCAGTTTCGGCCCGGTGGCGATCACCAGGAAGTCATAGTCGATGAAACGGCCGTCTGCCAGTTCCACCTGGTTTTTTTCCGGGTGCACGCGCTTGGCGGCGGTAGGCACGAAACCGATGTTCTTGCGCTCGAAATAGGGCGCGATGGGAATGGTGATGTCTTCCTTGGTGCGCCAGTTGACGGCCACCCAAGGGTTGGAGGGGACGAACTGGAAGGTCGGTGAATCGGAAATAACGGTGACCTTGTCTTCTGGGCGAACTGCCTCGCGCATTTCATACGCCATCGACATGCCGCCGATGCCTGCTCCCATAATTACGATATGTGCCATACTCAGTATTCTCCTCTTACCACTTAAAGATTTTTTGCATTGCTTCCAGCCCGTCGTCGACCAGGGGCTGCAAATCCGCGGGAACATCGTCCTGCTCGTAGGCCAGTGCGGCATACACAGAAAGCGATTTCAGCGCACAGGCGATTTTTGCCACCTCACCGGCCGTAGCGGCATCCATCTGGACGCCATCCTGTAACTGCCAGTTCTTTTTCTCCGTCTTGCTCATTGTCATCTCTTGTACCCTCTTAATTAATTTTGGTGATAAAAAGATTATTATTATTCTCCCGGACATGAATATAACATGTCGTCTGGATGATGGCTAATTAGGCATTTCTGATGTACGAGATATGTCATCATCTTACGAAATGCTTACAATTAACTTGGGCGGATTACCGGTAGAATTTCATTTTGGTGCATGATAAAGACAAGCTATGTCGAACAAACAAAGCGGATTTACTCTGGTTGAATTCGTTGCCGTCACGGTGATCGTGGTCGTGCTGGCCGCGTCTGCGATCCCGCGCGTGGGTGCGGGCGAGTTCGCGGCGCGCACTGCGGCGGATCGATTGCTGGCGGCATTGCAGTATGCTCAGGTGCTGGCGCAGCGGCAGGGAGGGGCTAGTGTGGTGATCGCAGCTATTGACCCACAAATAACGGTTAAGGATAAGACTGGAACAGTCGTCCCGCTTGCCAATGAAGCCTACAGCGATTACAGGGTAAGACTGAATTCCAGTATTTCGCTATCCACCGGTACGGTTACTTACGGTGCGGGCGGCATCTCGCAGGCAGGAGCGACTTTCAGCATAGTGGAAAACGGTGCGGTGCGCTATACCGTTGTTCTCGAACCTACAGGATTCGCCCATCTTGGCAGCTAGCCACAGAAGACAGCTGGGATTTTCTCTCGTCGAGTTGGTCGTGGGCATCGTCGTGCTTGCGGTGATCGCTACCGGTTTTTTTTCGGCTTTTTCTTCTGTAATGAAAAACACCACTTCGCCGCTGCAAGTCGTCGCCATGGAGAATATCGCCTCCGGTCAAATGGATTATCTGTTGTCCGGCTCGTTTCAGTCGGCAGTGGCGGCGTCCGGCACCGCACCGACATTCAACGTGGATGGCACCGCTTATTGGGCCGCCATTGCCGGCGAGTCTTCCATAGTCGGCGGAGTTAGCGTGGCTTCCGGGGTGCATCTCACCGTCACGGTGAGTGCCGCCTTTTGCGCCAGTTGCGTAACGCTCACCGGGGATAGCTTCGATGTGCAGTAGGCGCATTCCCGCGAAAGGCTTCACCCTGATCGAAATGGTCGTCACCATCGTGCTGTTCGTTTCGATGGCTGCGGTCGGCGGCCTGCTGATTAGCAAGCTCGCACCTTCCTACCTGGTCGGCGTCCAGGCGGAACAGGCGCTTTCTCCGCGCGAGGCGGCATTGTGGCGTTTGAGCGAGGATTTTCGCCATTCACTCATCGAAGGAACGGCTATTCCGGTGCTCTTTGCTTCGGGTTGCGAATTCACCATGGCGACGGCCAGCGGGGTAAGCGGGGCGAACAGCGAAGTGGTGGCAAGCGAGACGGTCAGATACTACTGGCTGCTTAACAGCAGGCAGATCTTGGTGTCCACGCCCTGGGTAAGCGGGAGTGGCGCGCTGCTGGACAACGTCACGCTGCCCACCGGCAGCACCTGTCCGTTTGGCTATGTCAGTGCGGTCGGCAGCAGCCAGCGCAGTCGCCTCAATCTGGATTTCAAATTTACCGCGGGGTTCAACGATCCCGTCGTCATCCCGGTTTCGAGCACGCTGTACAGCTACGTCAATGGGCCTTACGCCGCGTCCATCTCGCCGGTTACCGGGGCGGTAAGCGCTACTATTGCGGTTTCGGTCGGCGGTTATTTTCCAGGGCTGGGGAACGGGATAGTCTCCAGCGTGACCTTCATGTCCGGCACCATGCCAGTTTCTTCCGTACTGACAAGCGGCAACAGCACATCGATCAACGCTTTCATTTCCTCCGTGGTACCCGCCGTGGTCGATGTGAAAGTGGCCACGCCGGAGGGTTGGAGCATCCTCAAGAAGGCGTTTACCTTCCAATGACGAAATATATGCAGAGGCGTTTCCAACAAACTGGCGCATTTATCCTCGTAACCGTGGTTTTTCTGATGGTGGCGGGCGGAGCAATGTTGTACGCGATGACCAATCTCTCCGTGGTTTCCAGCGCGACCAACAGCTTGGCGCATAACGGCAACATGGCGCTGGCGGCAGCGCAGAGCGGGTTGAAATATTGTTTGGCCGGGCTCGAAACAGGCGATTGTTTGGCTAGCCCGCTTATAGGCGGCATCACAACACCAGCACCTGCGCCATGCAATATTGTTATTGTTCAAGGGTGTTCTGTAGCATCCGCTCCGGCGATTTGCACCATTACCAGCACGGCAATCTGTCCGAATGTGACCCCTTGTCCGAATCCGGCTGAACCGTTTTGCGGCATCAAGACGCTGTCCATCCAGATTCAGAAAACTGCCGGCGGTTACCAGATGATTCCGGCATCCCGCCAGGTCGTGCCTTAGCCGATAGCCAGAATTTCCACTTCGAAGCGCACCACGCAATCGCTCAACGGGTGATTGAAATCCACCGCGACCTGATCCGACCCGATTTCCCGGATGACCCCTGCCAGCGCTCCGCCGTCGGGCTGGATGAATTCGACCAGGCTGCCGGGGGCGGGAACGCCGCCAACGAATGCCGCTTTGGCAATTTGCCGGATCAAGGTTGGGTCGTCGTGGCCGAAGGCTTGTTGCGGTTCCAGCGTGAATTCGTAACGTATCCCAGGTTCCAGGCCGATCAGGCATTTCTCCAGGTTGGCATCCAGTTCGCCGCTACCCAGGCACACGACGACCGGCTCGGCGCCGAAGGTGTTGTCGAGTTCGCCGCCGTTGAGTGCCGCCAGGCGGAAGTGCAGGGTGAGGGTGTCGCCGGGTTGAACCGTCATTTGTTCTTGAAGCCGTCCCACACCATCAGCGCAGCGCCGACCGTGATGGCCGAATCGGCGATGTTGAAGGCTGGCCAATGGCTGGTGTTGACGTAGACATCGAGAAAATCCACGACTTGGCCGATGGTCAGGCGATCCCACAGATTACCTAGCGCGCCGCCGAGGATCAGGCTGAGCGCCAGGCAGAAGAGCTTCTGCTCGGGGTGCTTGCGCAGCAGATGGATGATGACGGCGGAAGCCACCACCGCGATGGCCGCGAAAAAACCGCGCTGCCAGCCGCCCGCGCCGGCGAGGAAGCTGAAGGCCCCGAACACCGCGACCGTCTGGCTGAGGAAGGTCCCCGCGAACCCCGGCGCCAGCCGCAGAACGAGGTAGATGCCCACCTTGACCATGGTGCTCGAGTGCAGCAGGGCGGAGACCGGGGTCGGCGCCACCATCGCCCCCAGAAGCCAGCTCTGGAAGGGAAACTGCGCCGACTTGATGAAGGCGGCCACGCACAGGAGGGCCAACGCCAGCAGGTAAACGCCCGAACTCGCCAGCCCGGGCAGCAGGATGTTCTGCAGCTCCAGGCTCCCGGTCTCGCGGTAGACCGCGATGATCCCCAGGATGAAGGCCGCCCCGCCGGCGCTGTTCATCCACAGTGCCCGCAGGGCGTTCTGGGTGGCAATGGTGGTGCGGTCGTGGCCGATCAGGAGGAAGGAGCAGAGGGTGGTCACCTCGAAGAAGAAATAAATGAACGAGAGGTCGTTGAAGAGAACCAGGC